>JBDTOS010000012.1:0-21478 GCA_039933095.1 Dokdonella sp. | reverse complement strand
TTCTGGCTTGCGCCAGCAGCATCGCGCAGGTGTGCCGCCAGCAGGCCCAATCGCTGCGATGCATCGGTCGACTGGAATTCCGGCAGTTGGCGCTGGACGAAATCGCTGACGAAGTGATTGAAACGCGGTGTCGCTGCCATGAGGGTGGTGTCGGAGCGTTTGCGCGGACGTTCCTGCAAATGACCGATCACCAACGGCAACTCCAGCACCAGCGCCTCGGGATGACACAGACGCGTCACCGCAGAGAAAAGAGCGTCTTCGCCACGCCCGACCGCGTTGGTACACGGCAACATCGCGCTGTTGTCGAGCGTGAAAGGTGTGAAATAGCCGACAGTTGAGACACGTGCCTGCTGATAGCCGTACCAGATATTTTGTGCTTCGACGTTGCGCAGATAACTGTCGCGATCGGAACAGAAATCGGCGCGACTGTCCTTGTCCATCATGTACAACCACGTGCCCGATTCGGTTCGCGAGCTTCCGGTTGTCCCATGCATGGTTGCCAGAACCGGGGCGTAGGCGCGCAGCATGTCGAGACGACCCAAACTGAGTCCGCGCAGCGAGGTGCGTTCGATCGCATAGCGCGAGTCGGTGGTCAGTACACCGAGGTTCTGTCCGGCGGCGTGCAGATGCGTTTCGAACGGGTCGTCGGCTACTTCTTCGCCAACCGCCAACGCGTCCTCGCTATTGCGAAAGAATCGCACATGGGCCGGCGCGGAAGGGTCCGGATCCAGTCCGGTCCGCACACCGTCATTGCGCCGCAACGGCAGTGTCTGGTCGTCATCGAGTAGAGCCATGCGTTCGCCGGCCGAGAGCAGCAAGGCGAGGTTCCAGCCGCGACCCCCGCCGAATCGGCTGGTTGCGCCGTTTCGCGTCAGCATTTGTCTGAGCGCGTCACGTACCCGCGGTAGCGCTGCGGCAAGACGCTCGATCAGCTTCGCCTGCTCCGGCGCGCCAAGATAGATCAACCGGCAACCGGTCGCCCGTGCAAACTCGCGCAGCAAATCGCGGTGCGTGTTGATCACCTGCGGCGATGTGGAATCGTCCAGAACAATATATTGCCGACCGGCACGGAATCGTCGCTCATAGTCGGTGAGCGAGGTCATCAGACGTTGCAGCTGATCCGGGCGCTCACAGGCGCGAATGAAGACAGCGCGCAATGGCTCCTGCCTGCGCGAAGTCGCCTGGCCAAGACCAGCTAGAAATGCCTTGTCCTCGGTCATCAGTCCACGCTCGACCAGCGAACCCAGCACATTGGCGACACCGTCGCGCGGAATTGACGGATCGGCCAGCGTCGTCAGCACACGCGATACATGTTCGTCCATGCTGCGGAACTCGCGGCATTGATCAAGTGCGCGCAGCACCTGATAGGTCATTACGTGCGTCTCGCCGCTGGATTTGACCTGGAAGATGCATTCGTTATTCGACAGCGATGCCACGAGGCCATCCTGGGAAGCAAACAGCGGTGCATTCGGGTCTGGCAACGCCACGCTCGCGGCAGGCGGTGGAGTGGCAGTATTGCCGGGGAAATTGACCTGGAAATTTAGATTGTTTTTCATTCGCTTGCTTTAGTTTGGCAACGCAATCGAAGCACTCGGATTGCGCGTTGGTTGCGCGTTTGGGTTTGTTGCTTTGCGAGCTGTTGCAGCGAATTCGCTGCGAATCAGGATCGACCACTCCGCAAGCGCTCGACTTCAGCCTCCAGCTCCGCGATACGGGCACCAGCGCTCATGTTCTTGCGTATTTCGTGATTGTAATGGGCATAGACCGATTCCTGTCGATCCCCGAACAACGACAGGATCGGCAAGGTGGCGGGAAGCGGACGATGTGAGCAGACGGCGACGTAATAGACTGGCGCATACAACAAGCCGGGCTCGATAGGCATGACCGCATCGGCTACCGATGTCCACGCCTCATGGCTGCGCTTTGCGCGCTGCGACGCTTGTTCGTCCAAACCTGTCGAACCGGGATCTTCCAATGCCCACAGCACGGACTGGAATAGCAGCTTCTGGCCAAACAGGCGGACATGTGGAAAATGGGGAGCCAACAGAGCCAGTAATTCGTCGCGATACAACTCGCGCACATGGAACTCGTTCCGCGTGCCGAGCACCTCGCTGTAGGTGTGTTTATCCGGCGAGGAAATCAACAGCAGACCGGTATCGTTCAGGGCATACGTGAACCCTTCGATCAACGCACTCTGCGCTTCGACGTGCTCCAGAGTTTCAAACGATACGATCAGATCGAACTCGCCGCGCGCACGTTTCAGCGCAGTAACATCGCCGCGTTCAAATTGCAGATTAGGGCGACGGTAACGAGACGCAGCGTGTTGTATTGCTTCGCTTGAAATATCCATGCCGACTACCGTGTCGGCGACTCGGGCGAGCAAGTCGGAGCCATAGCCCTCGCCGCAAGCTGCGTCGAGCACACGTTTGCCATTCGCCAATCCGTAAGCGAACGCATAGCGATGCCAGTGCTCCTGCCAAATTTCGCGCACGCATTCGGGCGTGAATCGCTCTCCGCTGAATTCAAGAGCTGGACTTGTTTCGCTCACGATGCAGCCATTTTGTGCGGATCAGGTGTCGACTCACTTTCCCCGACCTCGATCTGATGGTGTTCAATCCAACGATGCGGCAGACGAATCATGCCCATCTCGCGCGTCGAGCCGCGAATCGTGACGTCGCGAATCGCGGTATCGAACAGGCGCAGTCCCTCACTGTCGGCGGCATGCGCTCGAAGCGTATAGCTTCCGGGCAATAGCTGGAGATCGGCAAGCTCGATAGCGAACCGATAGTCGCCGCTACTACCCTCGCTTGCTATTGCGACCTCGTCGGTCTCCGAGCTGAATCCATAGATCGCCGTCCCATCACCGCGCAGGATGCCGATCAGCAAAACCGGTACACGACAATCACGCGAATGAATACACACCCGGATTTCCAGGGTGCTGCCGAACTCGATCAGCACTGGCTGGGATCCGGTCTGGCCATTGATTTCGAACTGGTCCACCGTGAACTCGATCGTTGCGCGATTCTCGGTCGGTGCCTCAGTCCGCGCGGCTTTTCGCTCGTGGTAGGCGAGATATGCCTGAGTCACGTCAAACACATCTCCCTGCATAGCAACGGTTCCATCGCGCAGCCAGCAGGCCCGCTGACACAATTTCTGCACGTGATACATGCTGTGGGAAACCAGCAACAGCGTACCGCCGTCGCCAAGATAGCGCTCCAGCCACTGTACGCATTTTTTCTGAAACGACTCATCGCCCACGGCAAGCACTTCATCGGTGATCAGCAAATCGGGGCGTAATGCGGCGATGACGGCGAAGCCAAGACGCACGATCATGCCCGACGAATAGTGCTTGACGGGTTCGTCGATGTAGTCGCCAATGTCGGCAAACTCGATGATGCCGGGTAGTCGGTCGCGCAATTCCGCAGCGGTCAATCCGTACAATGTGGCAGCCATCATCACGTTGTCGCGGCCACTGAATTCCGGATGGAAACCGGCGCCGAGCTCCAACAGTGCGCCAACCCGGCCGGCGACACGCACCTGTCCACTGGTTGGTGTCAATACGCCGGAGATCAACTTCAGCAGCGTCGATTTGCCGGCACCGTTCTCGCCGATGATGCCAACCGATTGGCCTCGATTGACGACCATATCCACATCGCGCAAAACGCTGACGCCATCCCGGTTACCGCGACCCAGCAACAGCCCACCCATTGCGCGCAGCCGATCTGTGTTGCGAAAGACCTTTGGGTACGACTTGCCGAGCCCGCTCGCATCGACCAGCGCCTGCGTTTCTGTCGGCCCTGGTGCAATGACCACGCTCACAGGAAATCCTCAAAGTGCGGATCAAGGCGACGAAAAACGCGATGGCCGATGAATAACGCAATCAGTGCGACCAAGACGGCTATTGCGATGCGTACGAAATCCGTCGTTCCGTAACCGAGTAGCAAACCGCGAAAAGTCTCCGCGTAGAACGTGAATGGATTGAGATCCAGCCAACCTCGGTATGTCTCCGGGAGTGCCGAGCGCTCGTAGAAAATTGGGGCTGCGAACATCATCAACGTCATCAGCTGTGCCAGCACTTGGATCAAGTCACGGACAAAAACCTGCATGGAAGCGAGTACGAGCGCACAACCGGTCGCGAGCGCAAACAACGGCAGATATAGCAGGAACGCAGGCAGGATGCCGAGAAGTTGGATACCACTATCGCTGATGGCGAGAATGGCGATGATCGCCGCGAACCCGGCCATGTGCACAATAAAACTTGCGCTGACGCTGGAAATGACGAGTATCTCGCGCGGTAATGCGACCTTACCGATCAATGCGGAATTATCATGGATCACGGTGGTCGAGCGAAGCAGGCCTTCGGAAAACGCCGTCCACGGCCACAGTGCGCATATCAGGAAAGGGACATATCCCGGAGCATCGGCGCCGGGCACGCGCGCCTTGAAGATGTGCACAAACACGAATGCATAGACAGCCAACTGGATCAGCGGCTGAAACAGGGCCCAGAGCCCGCCGCTGATG
Organism: Dokdonella sp.; assembly: GCA_039933095.1. Classification (GTDB taxonomy): domain Bacteria; phylum Pseudomonadota; class Gammaproteobacteria; order Xanthomonadales; family Rhodanobacteraceae; genus Dokdonella. The sequence continues at coordinate 16,957 of JBDTOS010000012.1, read as the reverse complement.
CTGCCGGCAAATCGGTTGCGCAGCTCGCGCCATAGAAATCCGCGCGCGAGTGCAATGCTGCGCTTCGCCAAAACTGCTGCTCCGTCGTTCAATGCACTATCGTAACGGTATGCTGCCTTCAGGCATACCATCTCCTTCGGCAGAAGTGCACCGCCTATTGGAATCCGATGAGCACAGACTGGCTGTCTGTGCCAACCTCGGTCTGCTTGATCCGATTGTCGACTATGGTCGACTCAGGGCTTGGCCGAGGACGAGTCCGGACTTGGCGTTTCCAACGATGAGCCGGCGCTCTCCGCTGCTTGCGATTCATACCGAGTGCGCAGGGACGCGACCAGCTCCGGTGAGGCATCGAACGGCAGATTGCGCAACTGATCGACATGCGCCTGCACCTGCTTGTTGATGTAGTCCTCCTGCAGCTCCTTGACTATCGCTGGCTTCGCTTCCGCAAATGTCTGTTGCCGATCCGGCACCTTGCTCACCATTTGCAGGATGTGATAGCCGAATGGCGATTTGATGACGGGCGATATTTCGCCAGGATCATGGAGCCCCCAGGCACCTGCAGCGAACGAGCCCTGAAAAGTTGTGCCACCCGCGTCTTTCACGAGTCCCCCGTCCTTGTCCTTGCCGGGATCCTCCGAGTATTTGGCGATGAGTGCATCGAATGACGATGGCTCGTTCTTCGCCTCGTCTCGCACCTGATCCGCGAGCTTGTGAGCCTCTTCCCAGCTTCGCGTCTTGGCATCGATCAATATCTGTTTTACATTGACCTTGCCGTGCAGAATGTATTTCTCCTTGTTGGTGATGTATTTCTCGTCGGCAAGCGCGGAGAAATCCGGAATCGTCAATTCATCACGAAAGCGCTCCATGCGAACCCGAGCCAGCACTTCGCGTTCCGCAAGTTCCATCTGGCCCTGCACAACCGCATCGTTGTCGATGCCGAGCTTGCGCGCTTCCGCAGTCAATTGTTTTTGCAACAACAGCGCGAGGATAGTCTGTTCGATGCGCTTCGGACTATCGAAATAGCCAATACGCTTGTCAGCCGGGATCTTTGCCGCAAACGCATCGACCTCGTTCAGCGTGAGTGTCATTGGACCTTGTTGCAGCAAAATTCCCGGTGGCAGATTTTTTTGCTCCTGCGCAAACGAGTTCGCACTGTCGATTGCGAGCGCACAAGCAACGATCGCGAATAGCGATGAGTAACGTGGTGTCAGCATGATTTGAAGTCCTGTAAAAGAAAGCGCCGCCGCAGTGCGACTGCGGCGGCATCAGACATTTGAGCGCGGCCCGAGTTCCGGGTCGGAGGCTAAGCGCTTACTGATTCTTGATCTGGTTCGCACATACGCCTGTGCATGAGGAAGCACCTAACGGCGCACCCGTGGCCGAATTGGCGAGAGTCGAGGTGTAGATCAGATTGAGATAATACGTTTGGCCCGGGGTCAACTGGCATTTCAATGGAGTGCCGATAGTCGTCCAATAAAACGAGCTATCCCCCAGCATACCGGCCTTGAAACAACCCGCGGGTATCGATGAACTGGATTGGTCGAAGTCCCCGCATTTTGTGCTCATGGTCATCGAGATTGCCCCCTGGAACCCGGTTTGCTCGACGTGCAACAAACCAGACTTATTCGAGCTTATTAAGTTAGCTGGCACTGAAAACTGCGCGCTGATGAAATTTTTGAACGAGATGTTGGGTCCGACTACCCTTGAGATCGTCTTGCTCGGCCACGCATCGATCGGGGTCAAATTCGGATACGGGCGGCCCCAGATTGAATCCCAATTAGCGAAACCGTCGGCCGGCAGCGTTGCCTGGAATCCGGCCTGATAGATGACGCTGCCGGTATTCTGGCGGTTCCATCCGCTCGGAGTTCCCGGACATGAGGTCTGCGAGTTCGGTTGCACAGTTACCGAAGCCGTCTGATTGGCGGTCGTCGGGAAAGTGGCGTTGGTGCAATTCAATCCGAATGTGTAGGTAGTCGTCGCTGTTGGATTCAGCGTGGTACCTGGGAACGTATGAGTCGATGCGCATTGCGCACTACCAGTACAGGCAACCGACCCCGCTGCACCCCAGCCGGACAATACACCCGCTGCGGAATTGGTTCCGTTGTACGTGCACTGCTCAGCGTTGGTCGCCGACCATGTCTTGGCAGCAAGCGCATACGGAGCTGTCTGGGTTGCCGACGGCAAACCCCAACTGCTGGGTCCGGTTATAGCCGGAGCGCCTTGAGGCTGCGAATTGATGGTGATCGATGCAGCAGGTGACACGACGCCGTTCGGGAAGCCGGCGTTGAAGCATTTCAACCCGAGAAAATACGTGGTGCTCGAAGCCACCTGCGGAAATGACAGATTTGCGGCGTGCAAAATTGCACAGTTTGCAGCTCCGCTGCACGCAGTTGCCGCAGGAGCACCCCAACCGACGGACCCGGCGGTGGCACTGCTGCCGAAATAAGTACAGCTATCGGCATTTTGCGCCGCCCAATACGTTGTCGTGGCGAAAGGACCGGTCGCCTGGGTCGGAAAATTGAACAGCGTGGGCCAATCGCCCGTTCCGGGACTGATCGTTGGCGCAATCGGGGATGCATTGGTCGGACAGCCGGGATCGGTGAAACCGCTGCCGTCGAGATTCGCGGTCAATGCACCATTCGCATCGGCGCTGACTCCGTCCGGGGTGGTCATGACCACGCAAGGCTGCGCCGCACCGTTCGGTGTCAGCTTGATGGTGACTTGCGCATGCAGGGTTGCCAAAGGCGTAACCAGCAACAATGCCGAAAGGACAGCAGGGGAAAGTTTTATTGAGAACATATGATTATCCATGGGCGTGGTAGCGCACTACATTCTACTCCCGCTCGAATTGGCGGAATGTTAATCCGCTGTATACGCGGTAGCTTGAAGCCGATGAGCGGATGGACAATGTCCGTGGCGCGTCACCGCACTATATGCCATGTGCCAGAGTCACATGGGGCGGCGGGCGCAGTTCCTCACAATCACTTGAGCTGAAAGTCCACAGTGCGAATGCAAAAAAAGAAAGGGGCTTGCGCCCCTTCCTTTATCAAACACCTGTGTTGCTTAGGTATTGTCTATCAGGAGCAAGCGAACTGATTGCCATTCCCGGGAGTAAGACGGCTGCAATCACGGCTGGAGCGATGACGCCATACACCAGCATAGTTGGCCAAGATACCAGCACCACCAGCGTTGCCGTTGACGATATTGGATGCCCAGAAGCCATTGACCGGCAGACCGTGGAATACATTATTTTCCAAGAAGGACGGACGCAGGTTATGCTGCTGTGAGCTCGGATTCAGGTTGAGCTTCAGCCAACCAGCATCGCCATACGGCTGCACGTTGGTGACCAAGGTTGAACCGAGCACGCCCGACTGCGACGGAGGCGGTGAGCCAGCAGCGATCTTGAGGAAGCTGATGACGTTCGTCTCTTTACACAGCGCTGAAGGCGGCTGGCCCGGAGGCGGCGGCGAGAATCCACCGGGAGTAACGGCTGGCGTACCTTCTTCCTGATCGTAAATGGCCAGACCGATGACGACGCAAGACAGACCGTTGCCATTGAACGATCCAGCATGCTCACCGAAGTAGTAAACGAACGGCGGGATCGCGCTGTAACCGACGATCTGCGGGTCAACATAGAAGCGCTTGGTCGGGAAGTTGACAACCCAATCCGAGTTCGCGGCAAGGCCAGCACCGACGATCCACTCGTTGTAGATCGCATCGGCATCAATCACCGCACTAACCGCATCGATACCACGATTGTCCGTGATGTCGTAGGTGGAGGTGATCAGGTTGCCGTTCTGGAACACATAAGCAGTCGCGAACGGCGAATTGTTCGTATCGTCGTTGGCAAACTGCAAGGTCGGAGTCGTGAAGGACGGCTCGCTGAAGATCTGCACGCCGGTAAAGCCATCGATTGCATCGGCTTCATAGGTGAAGAACGTACCCTGACCAACGTTGACAACACCAGCGTTGCCGAACAGACCGCTGGTCGGCGGAGCAAGGAAGCTCTCCGGAATAGAGCCGACGACCTGACCGCAGTTGCCGGCCGATACGACGCCACCATTCGGGATGCCGTTCTGTACGTGGGTTACATAGCCCGAGTACGGCGACAACAAATCTGCCATCGCGATCATCTCGAAGTGACCTTCGCGTGTGCGTTCGATGTTGCTCGGACCGCTGTCGGAATTGTCACCCGTGTACGCGAACGGAAGGAACGGCTGATAATGCTGCGTGCCAACGATCGTCGGCAGAGCAAGAATGCTCGGAGCCGTGCAGCTCTTATCGGCGGTAGCAATCGCGCCACCGTTGCTGCCCAAACCGAAATCATTGAGCGCGAACACAGTCGCGGTCCAGACGTCATAGCGGGACAGGAACAGGTTAAAGTCCAGAACTTCGCGGCTGTTATGGCCTTCGAGGAAACGGACCTTGACTGCCTTGGCAAATTGAGTCGTATTGACTACCGACAACAGGGTCTGCTGACCATTGTTGACCGTGTAGTAGGGATAGAGCAGGACCTGACCGAGACCGTCTGCATTGAGATCAACGGCATTGGCCAAGCTCGCGAAACCTGCAACGCCGGCGATGCCGGCGATAACTGCAGTCGTCAAGCTGTTTCTTTTCATCACTTCACTCCTAAAATTTTTGGACCACAGGGCTTTTCATGCTTTCCACCAACCCGGCGCCGGTCGATCGGTGTTTCCCCCGGCTACGGCGATCGAGGTCAGGCAACAGCGCAGCCATGTTAAGACAAAGGAAAACCATACGCAAGCCCTGTTTTCCGATTTCTTGCAATTCCGGCTAACTTATTGAGAGGGAAGAAAAAACCATTCGCCCTTGACATGCACCCAGGTTTCTTTGAGGGGCGCGAATGAACTAACCGGCTGCCCCATCGCCCGATTCAAGGTGACGGAGTAGTCCACGATGAGCCGCACATCGCAGCGATCACTCTCGCATTGCTTGTTGACGAATTTGACGGTCTTCCATTGGATGGGACGATGATTCATCAGTGCTGCGTAGGTCTCGCGAGACTGAGTCGCCCGCACTCCGGGTGAAAGATAGTCGTAGGCCTTCTCGGCTTGATGAGCAATCAGCAGGTTCCAGCGTTCCACAGCGCGCTGCTCGATCGTCGCCGTCGCGTCCTTGTGCGTGCCGGTCGTCGAACATGCTCCCAGCAACAGGAATACGATCGCAGCTGCGATCAAGTGATTGGTGCGGTTTGATTTGATCACAGGGAAATCCTTCGTATGCATGGATGGGTGAATTGGCGCGCGCTTTCGCGCCGAATCATGCGAGGCGGCTACAGGCTCGCGATGGCGGCGTTCGCTACTTTCACAACACTGATTGCGTTCAACGCTGATTGCCACCGGGTGATGAAATGTCACGTAACGGCGTCGTTTCTACAGGTGCGTCGTTCGGCATCGTTTTCTGAGGAACAGGGTTGCTGGTTGCCGCAGGTGGTGCCGGACCCCGCAGTGGAGTGATCGTCTGGAAGCGACGCTGATATTCCTCCGTCACCGTCCGCGCCTCTTCGGTATTGGTGATCACCTGTGGTGTGATCATCACGATCAACTCGGTCCGTTGCCGCTTGCGATCGGTGCTGCCGAAAAGTCTGCCGAGAATTGGAATCTTGCTCAAGCCCGGCACATTGGCATCGGATGTCTGTTCGTCTTCGGATATCAACCCGCCAAGCAATACGGTCTCGCCGCTTTGTACGACGATCTGCGTTTGCAGCTGACGCTGGTTGATCGGCGGATTGCTGCTGCCTGGAGCGGGCGTACCCGGCTTGCTAACTTCCTGCGAAATATCCATATACACCAAGCCACCCGGATTGACGCGCGGCTTGACGTCGAGAATGACGCCGGTATTCAAATACTGCACCGACCCCGTGCCCCCGACCGTTGATGTGCCACCCGTCGCTCCACCGGTTCCTGTCCCCGTTTGCGAGATAACCGGCGTCTGGATGCCGGTAAAAAACGTCTGCACAACCGGAATCTGGGTACCGACGTTGATCTTCGCTTCCTGATTGTTGAGCACGACCAGCGACGGTGCGGAAAGCACCTTCGCAATGCCATTGCTCTCCATCGCGTTGATCGCTACTTCGAGATTCCGATTCAAGTAGGAGAAAAACAGCGTGCTCGCGCTGCTTGGCGTCACTCCGCCACTACCGAGCAGGGCGCGGTGACGATCAAATCGATTGCCGGTGAATTGCGGGTCATACGTGTTCTGTCCTGCGGATCCGGTCTGGCTGCCGATCAGGCCGGCGAAATACCACTGCACGCCGAATTGCAACTCGCCGGTCAAGCTGACCTCGAGAATCTTGGTTTCGATATGTACCTGCAAGGGTGCGATATCGAGCTTGCGAATGGCCGACTGGATCGAACTCCATTCGGTTGGCGTCGCCATGATGATGAGCTGATTGTTTTCCTCGACCGGCGAGATGCGAATATCGCTGGTACCTGTGCCTGGAGCCGCGCCTGCACCTGCCGTCGTTGGCGTCGTCGATTTCGGCGGTGTGTTTCCGCTCAGCAATCCCGCAGACCCGCTGCCGCCGACACCGCCGGAACTGCCAATGCCACCGATCGTCACCGGCTTCAATCCCGGCGCCACCGAACCCGATGTGCTGCTTCGATGCGAGCCACCGCCACCGCTGGCGCCAAAAATATCCGACAAATGGTCGGCCAGATCGGTAGCTTTGACGTTCTTCACGTCGTAGACGTACAGCTGCGTCCCGTTTTCGCCGCCGCCCGCATCGAGTCGACGCAGCCAGGACTCCGCTTGATCGAGATACTCCGGCTGCGCGGTGATGACGATCAGGGAATTGGTTTGCTCGAGCGGCATGAAACGAAACATGCCGGCGAGGGGTGACTCGCCTTCGGTTCCAAACAACTTTTCCAGATCGGGCAGGAGTTTCGCTACTTCCTGATGTTGAAGCGCGAACACACCGATCGACATGCCCTTGAGCCAGTCGACGTCAAACGTCTCAATCGTGCGACCGTAGTTTTCCAATTCCGACGCCGTGCCGGATAGGACCAGCATGCTGCGCGCAGTATCGACATTGACAACGGCCTCGGGCTTCGCGAATGGCTTGAGCAACTTGGCCATCTCGGTCGGCGACACGTAACGCAATGGATAGACCCGCACCTCGTAGCCGCGTGCACCAGACAAGGACCCAACGCGCGGCGTCAACTTGCCGGGCAACGCGTCCTTCAATTGCAGCACCGTATAACGTCCCTGCTCGTACACCAGCGTATTGCCGGTCCACGACAACAATGTCTCGAGTACCGCCATGGCCTGATCGGCGCGAATCGGTTTGGATGTCGAGAACGTGACATTGCCACCTACGTTCGGCGCGATGATGTAATTCTCCTGCAGCAATTCGCCGAGGATCGCCTTGACGACCGCTTGAATTGGTTGGTTTTCAAAATTGAAAACCACCTGTCCTTCGGCTCCAGGACCGGCGGGACGCACACTTGCGGCTTGCTTGTTGATGAACTGGCCGGTACCCACCTTGATCTCGGGTTTGGGTGGTTCGCCATGTTGTTCGCTATCGCGAGCAATAACGATGGGCGAGTCGTCCTTGGGAATCAGTGGCGCCGGACGCTGCAAGGCGTTGTCGGCAGTCAACGGTCCAACCGCGTTGCCGCTGCCGTCGGTTTGCTGGCGCGCGAACGGACCGCTGGCACAACCTGCCAGAACCGTCACGCAAAGACTAGCCACAAGCACGATCGCTCGGACTCGGATCACGTTGTTGAAATTCAATAGCAAAGACACGTGGCGTGCTCCGTTAATTCTTGTCGGTATCGGCCTGGGCCGGTTCGGGTGACGCGGCTTCCGGTTTGCCGGCTTGCCCGCTTTGTCTCAATTTTTCCGCCTCTTCACGCATTTGTCGGCGTCGTTCCTCGATTCGACGCGCCAGATCATCATTCGCAGTCGCGTCGGGCCGTCCTTCTCTAGACATCGGAGCACGCGGCGCGCCTGCACCGGGCTTGCCGGGCTGCTGCGCCGCTGCACTCGCGGGACGCTGAGGAACTCCCGGCGGAGCCTTCAACGGCGTATTCGTCGTTTCCAGCTCGATCTCGCTGCGATCGTTGTCGGCATTCTCGAAAGTTACGCTGCGCGGTTTGACCTCAATCAACGTCCATGCTGCCTGATCGCCTTCAAGTGGCATTCCGACCCTGAGGGCAACGGGTTGGTTCCGCCCCTTGTCCAGCAACATCGCCATCTTCACGTCCGGCGTGATGATAACGCCTGTCAGCGATACGTTCAGCGGTACCGCAGGCGGGGCATCCGCAGCAATGGGTGCATCTGCTGGAGTCGGCTTTCTATCCTCATTGAAAAGCGGTCGCGCAGTGACATCGACAAATTTCGTCTCGGCGGGCAGGCTGAATGGAGAGCGATCGATCTTGCCGACATCAAGCTTGTGCGGCGACTCGTCCTGATCGGTGATCCAGCCGTAGTGGGTACCAAACCCCATAAGCTGGATGATCCATAGCGCCGCGAACAGCACGCAGATCGCAGCCAGCCCCTTGGTAACCACATTCGCTGCCTGCACGTTCATTTCGGCGGCTTCCCGGCCTGATGCAGATAACCTGAAAGATTGAATCGAATGTCGAGCGGACTCACCGGCTGCTTGCTCCCGGGCGGCACATACGCCTGTTGCTTGTACAGCATGACCTGATCGACAAACAAATAGGGCTTTCCATTTTCCAGATCGTAGATCACCGATGCGAACGGCTCGAGGTCGCAGCGCATGCGCACTTGGATCGCAACACGCTTGTACAACTCCTCATCGCCTCCGCTGTAAGGTTGGGAACTAACCACCTGGCAACGATTGGCATCGGGCGCGTGTTCCCCCACCGATTGTTTGAGACGCTGAATCAGACTCGCGGAAGCGGCGTTCGCATCAGCATCCGCCAGAAACGCCTGGTTGTCCTTTTCGTAGACCTTCACTTCGCCGAGTTGCTTGTCGACCTCAGCACGTTCGGCGGCGATATTGCGGAAGCGCAGTTGCTGATCGCGCAAATCGCTCATGCGCGAGAAAAACTCCATGTGCGGGGAAACAAACCACCAGTGCACACCGACCAGATAGACCAGTGACAACACAATCAACAGCAAGGTGATGGCCAACACGCGACCGTCTTTTGGGCGCAGGTCAAGAGCCATTGCTCGGCTCCTTTGCGTCAGCCGAAGTGGACGCAGGCTCCGGCTTTGCAGCATTCTTGGGCTCAGCAGGAGTGTCTTTTGTTCCCTGCAATTTCAGATCGGCTGTGATCTGGAAACGTTCTTTGCCGGTGCGTGCGTCCGGCTGGATCGGGCCTTGCAGGTTTGGGTTCGACAGGTACGGCGATTCAGCGAGCAGGGCAATCAACTTCGCCGCTTCCTTGCTCTGGCCCTGCATCTGTACCTGCTGGTTCTCGAGATTGATGCGTTCGAGAAAGGTGTCGTCCGGAAGCCTTTTTGTAATGTCGTCGAGCACGGCAATGACGACTGGCGTCTTGCGCTTGCGCTCGGCCAGAAAGTTCGCTCCGGCAATTGAATCGGTCAGCGATTGCTTGAGCGTGGATACCTGCCGCGCCGCAGTATCCGCACGATCGACTTCGGCGCGCATCGACTCCACTGCGATCGATCGATTGCTCAGTGATTGCGACATGTCTAGACCGAGCAGTACGACGGCCAACAACGCGAGGCCTAGCAGCATCGGCATGCGAAGATTGCGCCGCCGCGCGCGTCGCTCGACCGGAAGAAGATTGATCTTGCGACGCATGCCACCTGGTTGCGCATGCCAGATGTCGACGCCGTCGAGTGCAAATCGCTTGTCGGCCAGGTCACCCAGTTCCGTATCGAGTTGTGCACGCGGGACCAGCACCAGTTCGACGTGGATATTGCGTCCGTTGGCATCGCGACTGACAACGCGACTATCGAAATACACCTGATCGGCTTTGAACGGCGTCTGTCGGTCCATCTCGAATCCGAGCACCTGGCGCAGGTTCTGCTCGGCTGCGGTCGGCAAGGTCAGGTTTCGTCGCAGCGTGCGATCGCCGCGCAATGCATAAACCGTTCGCACATTGGGGTCGTCGATTCGGCCGCGCAGTTTTTCGTATGCAGCGATCTGATCGTCCAGCGAAAGCGCTCGTGAAATACGACCGAATTCCTGCGGATTTGCATCGCCACGCTGACGCCACAAAGTCAGCGCTTCGGCGTCACGCTCCAGCAACAACGTCTCACCCGGATCGGACAATGCATCGCGCCACCGCACCGGTAGGCAGCGCAGCAGCTCGCGACCCCACCAGGAAAAAAATCCCGGCAGCGGTGTCTTGGCAAGGCTCGTCCGCAGACGGGCGAGCTGTCTGTCCAGCGTCAAGTTGGCCACGAATTAAGAGCTTTCCCCATCCCGCCAGCGCAGGATCGCAAATGGCCTTCCTGCAACGCCGGTGCCACCCATGCGGACGGTGGCGTCGAGCATGGTGGTGGCGCCGTTGGTCAGGGTGGCACGGGTTTTTACATCATACGTGAGCCCTCCCCCATCCGCCACGATCGGGGTGCCATCCGGCAAGGTCAATTGCTGCTGCGATCCCGGTGCCGCAGTCTGGCGCGCCTGAATCAATTGCTGGGCATACTCGCGCGTCATCCCCGGCAACGCCATCAACGCTTCGAGCGGCGCGTAGGCCGCACTCGGCGAGCCACGCCCCGAATAGATCGTGATGGCCGGCTCGAGTGCCGAGTAGATCGCATAGTTCATGCCGAGAACCTGCTGCAGCTCGGACACGATTTCGAACGGTGCGTTTCGCGGTCCGTAGGATAGACCGGCCGCGCGGTAGTCGGATTCCTCGGCCCCATGCAAGCTGACCAGATCGTCCGGATCACGCCAGTCGACAATCGCGTCAGCGAGCGCATCGGATTTTTCTTCGTCGACACCGATCGACATGAACAATTGTTTCAATATTGCCGGATCGGCAACATTGACATCGATCTTGCCGGCGTCGTCGGTAATCCGAACATCGACTTGAGCGTCGCCGAAATTGAACAGATAACTTCGACCGTCGGCCTGCCAGCGCTGCAACGGATCGCTCTTGCGCATCTCGTACACAGCCAGGTTCAAGCCAGCTTCTGCCGCGTAGCGCGCTTGTGTCGAATCGAACAGATGACGCGACTGCAGATTCTCGGTCCGCGCGATCATGGCGAAACTGCCAAGCAGCACCGACAGCATCGCGATCACCCATAGCACGAGTACAAAGGCAACACCGCGCACACGTGAGGGTCCGGCGGAAAGGTCGCGCCTCATTAATTCGTCTTCCCGCCGAGCGATGGTTTCAATCCAGTCGCGGGCGATTGCTGTGCGCCGTTCCCTTCGTCAGCCGGTGTCACCCGACCGGTGTACGGGCGCCGCATCGACCCAACATCAAGCACAAGCGCGATCTCCATGTCCGGAAACTCAATACGAGCAGCATCTTGCATCTTCAAGCGCAGACGCACCATCACCGGCGTGAGGCTTTGATCCTTCCATTTGTCGGTCCAGTCGCCGAGCTTGCCGTCTTCGTCGAAACCACGATACTCGAAACGCCCATCGCGAATCTGGTTCAACAACACCACGGGATCGCGATCGGCTTTCTTTTCCTTCTTGATATCGAAGCCGTTGAGCATGACGTCGCTGAACAGCAGCTGCTTGCCACCGCGCTCGTTCGTGAGTTCCAAGGTCTGCACATAGGCACCGCCCTTGGATAGATATCCCGGCATCGGCGCAACAAAGCGCATCAAATCGCGCTTGCCCTCGAACACAAAATTGACCCCCGTGCTGTCGTCGCGATCGTAACCGAGCGGGATGATGCGGCTGATCTGATGACGGATGAATTCCTGCGCGACGCGAACCCGATTGGTCCGATCGACAGCTGCCTCGCCGGAGCGCATCGCATTGATCGTGGTGCGCACGGCACCATAGGTACCGGCCAGCAGCAACGACAGCAACAGGATCGCCAGCATCACCTCGATCAAGGTGAAACCGGACGCAGCTGAGCGAATCCGCCCGTTCATTGTCCCGTCTTCACTCCGGCACCCGGTTGCGCCGTCGAGGGAGCAGCCAGCGCGCCATTTGATGCATCATTTTCATCGGGGGTTATCACGCGCAGGGTCGAGAATCGCGCTTCGTGCGATTTCGCGCGGTTGCCCCAGATTACGGTCAGGTCGACCTGATAGATGTCCAGCGGTGATACCAGCGCGGGACCGCCGTTACCAGGCGTTGCCGCGGCTGCGCCCTGCTGCTGCGCCGACAGTCCGGCAATCGCCGTGCCGACCAGAGGTGGCGGCTCAACGGCACTCGGATCGACCTTCTGGACATCGAGTTGCCAGTTGTAGCTGTCGTCGAAACGACCGTTGCTGTGCCCTTCCTTGATACGCTCGCCGACGCCTACGGTATCGAGCCGCGTTTGCGCCCACAAGGCTGCCTGTGTGTACTCGGCTGAACTGCGCGTGGTATGCAGCGACGTCGTCAAAACCTGCATCTGCACCCCAACCGCGATCGCAAAAATCAGAAAAGCCGCGATCATTTCGATCAGGCTGAATCCGCGCGCGCCGCGCGGGCTGAATTGAATGCGAGAAGATGGCATGGGCAGAATAGACACCGCGCCCGGTTTGGAGTTCGTCCGGAGCGATGTCACGCTGGAGGACGCTGTGCGCTTGCGCACAAAGCCGCGCACGTTCATTTGGGCGGCTCCTCAAGAGCGATTTCTCCGGTCAACCAACCGACATTGATGCGCCATTCGCGCTCGCCCATCAGCACCGATATATGTCCACCGGTGGAGCTGCCATCGCCGAAAAAACGGATGCCTCCGACATGCTCGCCGCTCTGTTCCTCTGCGGCGGTGGTTAGTTGAAGCACCATCTTCTTGGGCATCTCGACTACTCCTTTGCCAGGTGCCTGATAGGTATTGCGCTCAAGATCGATCTGCAACACCTGTTGTTTACCTTTGACGATCGCCTGACCGCGCGTGTAACGCAACGCAGCGACCAGATCGCGACTGGCTGCGCGAATCTTCGCGTTATCCAGACTCTTCGAGAATGACAACGACACAACCGTAAGTATGATCGCGATCAAGGTGATCACCGCGATCATCTCGATCAACGAGAATCCTGCAGTGCGCGCTTTTGCGGAGCTTGCATCTATCTGTGGAAGGCCACTCATCCGGGTGTTCATCGATTGAAGGTCCGCCCATCAGATCGACGCCGATCGCGCACGGTGCCAGCGCGACACGACTTCAGTCCGAAATCCCGTTGCGGAAATCGCGACAGTTATTGCCAATTGCCATAGTCGGCATTCTGATCGGCACCCCCGGACTGGCCGTCCTTGCCGAGGAAGATCAGATCGAAATCGCCATGATCCCCCGGCGCCTTGTACTGAAATGCGTGGCCGAACGGGTCCTTGAGGTCGGACTCCTTCGCATAAGGCCCGTTCCAGTTCTTGGCATTACCGGTGCGGCTCACAAGATCCGCGAGTTGCGATGGCGGCGAGCCATTGTCGAGCGCATAGGCTTCGATCTTGCCGGCCATCGACTGTACCTGCGCCTTCCCTGCGTTGTATTTGCCTTGGTTGACGCGACTGCCGACGTTCTGCACGACGATGCCGGCGACAATGCCGATCAGGACGATAACGGCCAGCATCTCGATCAGGCTGAAGCCGCGCACGCGCGAAAGATGACGATTGGCTGATTTATTGCAATTCATGTTCATGATTCCCTCGAAGTGGTATCCGCGCAGCCCGCTCCAGGGCCGTTCGCGGTTGTGTGGATGGATCAGACAACAAATTCCGGAAAACGTGCGCTGCTGAAGCCTGCGCCCGCAGTTCGTTACTTTATCGAACCTGCCAGATCCATGATCGGCAAGACAATCGCAAGCATGATCACGGCGACGATCGCCGTCATGATGACCGTTGTAAGCGGCACCAAGGCGGCCAGCAATCGCTCCAGCGTGTTGCGCACTTCGACATCGAACGTCTCGGCTACCTTCATCAGCATCGCATCAAGCTCGCCGGATTCCTCGCCGACGCTGATCATCTGCAAGGCCAGCTTCGGAAATTGTTTCGAGTGCGACAGCGAATAGCCCAGACCGCCCCCGGTCTTTACTTCCTCCGCAGCTTGCTCGACTGCACCGGCGAGCACGGTATTGCTGATGACGTTGCGCGAGATCGCAAGCGCGCCCAACAACGGAACGCCGTTCTTGAGCAACGTTCCGAGCGTGCGTGATAGTCGCGCGGTCTCCAGCTTGCGAATCAGCTCCCCAACCAGCTTTAGCTTCAACATGCGCGCGTCGAAACGCAGTCGCGTAACCGGATTGGCCAGTTGACCCCGAAGCCAGGCAGCGCCGAGCACACCGAGCACAATCATCAGCCACCAGAAATTCTGCAGGGTAGAGCCGACCACCAGCACGATGCGCGTCAACAGCGGCATCTGGATGCCCATATCGGAGAACATCGGCGCGAACTGCGGGACTACATAAGTCAGCAGGATGAGAAGCGAAACCAGCACCATACCGACCAGGAACGCCGGGTAGATCATTGCGTTGATCACGCTCGATTTGAGCTGGCGTGAACGCTCCAGATAGTCGGCCAGACGCTTGAGCGTCTCCTCCATCGATCCGCCCGCTTCGCCGGCGCGCACGATGTTGACGTAGAGTTTCGAAAAACTGCCGGTCTCCTGCTCCAGCGCATCCGATAGAGGCGCACCTCCGCGCACATGATCGCGAATGCGCTCGAGCATACGTTTGGCCTTGTCCGACTCCGGAAGATCGAGCAATATCTGCAACGCGCGATCGAGCGGCTGACCAGCACCGAGCAACGTTGCCAACTGCTGGGTGAACTGCACAACCTGTTGCTCGCGGAATGTTGCCCGCGTGAACATCGCGCGCAACATGTTGCCGGTACCCTCGCCATCGGCTTCGCGCACATCGAGCGGAATATTTCCGCCGTCCTGCAATTTCGCGATCACCTCGTCGTAGGAACCGAGGTCGAGCTGACCTTCGAGAGTTTCTCCAGACGGCGTGACAACTTTATAGCGGTAGATCGTCACGATTCGGATGTCACGCGCAGCACTTCTTCCAGTGTCGTCGTGCCCTGCATGGCCTTGACCAGACCGTCTTCATACATCGTCCGCATGCCCTCGTTGCGCGCCTGTTGCTCGAGCTCGCCCATGCCTGCGTGCTGCATGATTTGCCGCCGGATCGTTTCCGACATGACCAGGAATTCCATGATCGTGGTGCGTCCGAAATAGCCACTGGTCGACGTTGCCGACGGCATCGGCTTGTACAACTTGATTGGTCGTTCGCTGGTGAATTTTTCCAGATTGAATTCGCTGACCACCTCCGGCAGCGCGTCGTAACGTTCGGCCGCCACAAGATCGAGTCGTCGCACCAGACGCTGGGCAAGAATCCCGTTGACGGTCGAGGTCAGCAAATAGTCTTCCACGCCCATGTCGAGCAAGCGGGTGATGCCGCCGGCCGAGTTGTTGGTATGCAGGGTCGATAGCACCAGATGGCCGGTAAGGGCTGACTGAATTGCGATCTTTGCGGTTTCCAGATCGCGCATTTCGCCGATCATGATGATGTCAGGATCCTGACGCACAATCGAACGCAGCGCGTGCGAGAAATCCAGGCCGATCTGTGGTTTTGCCTGAATCTGGTTGACGCCTTCGAGCTGGTATTCGACCGGATCCTCGACCGTGATGATTTTCACATCGGGCGTATTGAGCTTGGAAAGCGCGGTGTACAACGTCGTCGTCTTGCCCGAACCCGTAGGACCGGTCACCAGCAAGATGCCGTGTGGCAGCTCCAGCACGTTGAGAAACTTCTGCAGGAATTCGTCGGTGAACCCGAGCGAATGGAAATCGAACACGATCGCCTCGCGATCGAGGATACGCATGACCACCGATTCACCGTGCGCGGTCGGTACCGTGCTCACGCGCAGGTCGAGTTCCTTGCCCTGTACACGGATCATGATGCGCCCGTCCTGGGGTAGGCGACGTTCGGCGATGTTGAGCTTGGCCATGATCTTGACGCGCGAGATCACCGCCGCCGTCGATGCTGCCGGTGGCGATTCGACTTCGTGCAGCACGCCATCGATGCGATAGCGAACCTTCAGCCGATTCTCGAACGGTTCGATATGAATGTCCGATGCGCGCGCTTCCACGGCGCGCTGGATGACCAGATTGACCAGGCGAATGACCGGCGCCTCAGACGCCAGATCGCGCAAGTGCTCGATATCGTCTTCGCCGCGCCCGGACTCGTCGCTGAGATTCTCGACAATAGTGCCCATCGCCGATCGACCGGTGCCATAGTACCGCTCGATCAAATCATCAATGTCGGTACGCGAAGCGAGCTTGATCTGCACCTTCTTGCCGGTCTGCAATTCGACTGCCTGGAGCGGGTAGCGATCGGCCGGATTGGCCACCAGCAGCAGGACCTCGGTTTCGGTTTCGCCGATCGGGCAGATATGCAGGTGCTTGAGAAAGCGGGTCGACAATTGCACATTGGCCGGCGGCGATTCGGGAAAGTCCTTCGCCATCAACAGCGGCACGTCCATGAGCTCGGACATCGCCTCGGCCATGTCGCGCTCGGAGACGAGGCCAAGCCGGGTCAGCAGCGACAGCAGGCTCGCGCCAGAGTTGTCTTCCTCGTGCAGACGGCGACCTCGGACCAGATCGGTTTCCTTGAGGCGACCGCGCCCGACCAGAAACTGGCAAATGCGTTCATCCAGCTCGTGCTCGATCTCGGCTGCCCGGTCGATAGACGTGTCGACGGACGAATCGAGCGGCGCAGCTGACAATCCGCCAGCCGCACCAGCAGCAGTCATGGGTTCAGCGGTTACGGCAACCATCAGTTCTCACTCCCGGGCACGCTCGGACCCCGTTTTACAGCAATGGGTTCCCCGGGACACTATGAACAAGCCCGCGCAGGCGTCACCGATCTGTCTGTTCGC
>JBDTOS010000011.1:0-21611 GCA_039933095.1 Dokdonella sp. | reverse complement strand
TCGGCGACGCAGTTGAGGGCAGTGAACTGCGCCTGCATGTCGGTCGGGAACGCCGGGTACGGCGCGGTTGTGATGTTGACGGCCTTGGGACGACGGCCCTGCATATCGAGGGAAATCCAGTCGTCGCCGGTCGAGATATGTGCGCCGGCTTCTTCGAGTTTGGCGAGCACACTATCCAATGTTTTCGGCCGCGCTTTGCGCGCCAGAACCTTGCCGCCGGTGATTGCGGCTCCAACCAGGAACGTGCCGGTTTCGATGCGATCGGGCAACACTTCGTACTCGGTGCCGCTGAGAGTATCGACGCCCTCGATTTCCAGCGTTGACGTACCGGCACCGTAGATTTTCGCGCCCATGGCGTTGAGGCAATTGGCCAGATCGACCACCTCGGGTTCCTGCGCGGCGTTTTCGATGATGGTCGTGCCCTTTGCGAGGGCCGCCGCCATCATGATGTTTTCCGTGCCGGTGACGGTAATCATGTCGAGCACGATGCGCGCGCCGATCAGGCGTTTGGCGCGCGCCTTGATGTAGCCGTTTTCGACGCTGACTTCGGCACCCAGCGCTTGCAGTCCCTTGATGTGCAAATTGACTGGCCGCGAACCGATCGCGCAGCCGCCCGGCAGCGACACATCGGCCACACCGAAACGCGCGACCAGCGGACCGAGCACCAGGATCGACGCGCGCATCGTCTTGACCAAGTCGTACGGCGCGAAATACTTGTCCGCGTGGGTCGGGTCCACGTGGATGCGCATGCGCTCGTCGACTACCAATTGCACGCCCATCTGACCGAGCAGTTCCATCGTTGTGGTCACATCGTGCAGGTGCGGCACGTTGGCGATTGTCATCGGACCATCGGCGAGCAGGCAGGCGGCAAGAATCGGCAGCACCGCATTCTTGGCGCCGGAAATCACGACGTCGCCATGCAGCGGCTCGCCGCCGTTGATTACGATTTTTGCCATCGATCAGTGTCCTGGTGGTGACTGGAAATGCCCCGATCAGCTGGGCATGTTGCGTCCGATTGAAGGTTGCCGGCAACCTGCGCAGGCAGCGACTCTAGGGGTGAGGAAGGCACCGCGATCACTGGCTCGCGGCTTCGTCCGGCGTCAATGTGCGCAAGGAAAGGGCATGAATTGCGGATCCCATCAACTCGCCGAGGCTCGCATAGACCAGTCGATGACGCGCCAGCGGCAGTTTTCCGGCAAACGCGGCACTGATGACAATCGCCTCGAAATGCACTCCATCCGCGCCATTGACTGTCACCTTGGCATCCGGCAAACCGGCCTGAATGAGATTTTCGATGCGGGTACTGTCCATGATCAGCTCGACATAAGGTTGTTTGCAGGCAACGGATGGGGGCTCAAGGACGTCCCTGAAACGTGAGGATTCGTTCGATCCAGTTCGCTCCAATTGTCACGACCGGCCGACTTGCCGTTGCGGATACAATGGGGGCCGTGGATGTTACTGAAAAATACCGTTCCCCGAAACCTCGCAGTCTACGCGAATAAGCCTTTCGACCCGCTTCGATCCGACTATTTCTTGATCATGCGAGACCCATGAACGCCCAATTTCAACCGCTTTCCCTGTTGTCCACCGCAGTCGTCGAGAACGCCACCCGTCCAAACGGCGAATCAACCATGCCGATACTGATTGATGAAGCAGCCCTGCGACGCACGGCCGTCGCCGTCATCGCGACCGAAGCGCGTGCGATTGGCGATCTGCAAAGCCGCATCAACGGCAATTTTCTGCGCGCCTGCCAGTTGATGCTGGAGTGTTCCGGCCGCGTGATCGTTTCCGGCATGGGCAAGTCGGGACATATCGCGCGCAAGCTCGCGGCGACGCTTGCATCAACCGGCACGCCGGCGTTTTTTGTGCATCCGGGCGAAGCCAGCCATGGCGACCTCGGCATGATCACGCACAAGGATGTCGTACTGGCGATCAGCAATTCCGGTGAAACCGACGAGTTGTTGACGATCCTGCCGCTGATCAAGCGCCAGGGCATCAAGCTGATCGTCATGAGCGGCAATGAGGATTCTTCCCTTGGTCGCATGGCCGACGTGCATATCGACGTCAGCGTATCCGAAGAGGCTTGCCCGCTTGGCCTTGCGCCGACTGCCAGCACAACCGCAGCGCTGGTCATGGGCGATGCGCTGGCCATATCGCTCCTCGAAGCGCGCGGTTTCACCTCGGACGATTTCGCACGTTCGCACCCGGCTGGTTCGCTTGGGCGTCAGCTGCTGGTACACATTGGCGACATCATGCATATCGGCGATGCAATTCCAGCTGTCGCCCACGATGCGACTTTGTTCGAGGCTCTGATCGAGATGACCCGCAAGGGCCTCGGCATGACCGCAATTGTCGACGCTGAACAGCGCTTGCTTGGCGTCTTCACCGACGGTGACCTGCGCCGCGCGATCGATGCGACCGAGCTCGATCTGCGCACCACGCCAGTGCTGAGCCAGATGACCCGCAACCCGAAAACGATCGGCCCCGAGAAACTTGCCGTAGAAGCGGCACGCGTGATGGAAGCGCACAAGATTCACGCCTTGCTCGTCATTGACAGCGATCAGCGCGTGGTCGGCGCGTTGAATATTCACAATCTGTTGCGCGCCCGCGTGGTTTGACCGGCGCCGTCTCAGATCAGCACTCCTCCCAGATCATCCCGCATTAATCCAGGTGCACGCCGATCTTCCCGCCGACATCCGCGAACGCGCTGCGCGCGTCCGCCTTGCCGTGTTCGATGTCGATGGTGTGCTCACCGATGGCCGGCTCTGGTACAGCGCCGCCGGCCACGAGATCAAGGCGTTCCACGTTCAAGACGGCCTTGGCTTGAAACGCCTGCTCGCGAACGGCATCGAAGTCGCCGTGATCACCGCGCGCGTCAGCCATCTGGTGACCGAGCGTATGGCCGAACTCGGCATCGCCCATGTCTATCAGGGCCGCGACGACAAACGCGCATGTTTCGAGCAGTTGCTGCAGGCGCTCGACCTGCAAGCCGGGCAGGCGGCGTACACCGGCGACGATCTGCCCGATCTCGCCGTCATGGGCTGTGTCGGACTCTCGATTGCGGTCGCCAACGCGCATCCATGGGTACGTGAGCGCGCGCACTGGCGTACTCGCCATAGCGGCGGCGAAGGCGCAGTGCGCGAAGTCTGCGATCTGCTGCTTGCGGCGCAGGACAAGTGCGACGCAGAACTAGAGCGGTTTGGTGCCTGATGGATGCCCGCACGTGGTTGCTTGCGCTGTTGCTGGCAGCAGGTGTCATCGCCCTGCAAGTCGTCATCTGGCTGACCCGCAGCCGCGTGGATGAGCAAACCTACAGCGGTCCGCCGCGCTCGGACTACACGCTGACCGATTTCACCCTCAATGCGCTCGACGAAAGCGGGCAACTATCGTTTCGCATGACCGGTCCGCATCTGGCTCGACGCGGCGACGATGGTTCGGTCTATGTCACTACACCGAAGTATCTGATGCTTGACGGCAACGACAACCCGTGGAACGGCACGTCGGATTCGGCCTGGATCAACAAGGACGGATCGATCATGTTGCTGGATGGCGATGTTGAAATGCATCGCGATGCGACTGCCACGGCGCAGCCAGTGCATGTGACCACGACCAGTCTGACCACCCGTCCCAAGGACAAGACCATGGAAACCGCCGCGCCGGCGCAGATCAGCCAGCCGGGCACTATACTTCGGGGCACTGGCATGCGCGGCGACCTCAACACGAAAACCCTGGAGCTTCTGTCCGATGTACACAACACCTATCAATCACAGAAATCCAAGCCACGAAAGCCCAAGGCCGGCGCGAAGCACTGAGGATTTGCTGAAGCACGCCACAGCGTCGCCCACCATGCTGCTTGTCATCATGGTCGCGGGCATCGCCTGCGCGAGCACCAGCTACGCGCTCAGCACCGATCGCGACAAGGATCTCAACGTGACTGCGCGCTACCAGAAGTCGCAGCTCGGCAACAAAGTCGGTTCAGAGGCCAATACGACCGTGCTGACCGGAGACGTGAATATCGATCAGGGCTCGTTGAAAGCTCACGGCGATGAAGCGCATTTGTACGACGTTCCTTCGAAAACCGGCAAGGACGATGGCAGCAAGCGCATCGTGTTGACAGGTAAGCCGGCGCATATGCAGCAACAACTGGACAACGATGGCGGGCTCATGACCGCCGATGCCAACAAGATCGACTACAACACCGGCACCAACATCGCGGAGCTGACCGGCAACGTCGTTGTCATCCAGCAGGGCAACTCCGAATTTCGCGGCGAGCACATGACCTACAACTCCAATACCGGCGCAATGGAAGGCGGCAGTCAGTCACCGGGCAGTCAGGTGAGGCTGAAGTTCCTGCCCAAGAACAAATCCACACCAGCGACCAAGCCTGCGAATAAACCGGCAGATGGAAAGTCCGGTTGATCCGGTACGTTGATCCGCTGCGCATGACGATGCGAATGGAACGAACCCTTTCCCCGGCGCTCGCTCGCCCCGGAGAAGAGAGAATCGGGAGCACACAAATTTCAGTGATGATTTCAGCATGCTGAGTGCCGCAGGGCTGCGCAAGAGTTTTCGTGGCCGCACTGTTGTCAGCGATTTCGGATTCGAGCTGGAACAAGGCGAAGTAGTCGGCCTGCTCGGCCCGAACGGTGCCGGCAAGACGACTTGCTTCTATCTGGTTGTCGGCCTGATTCCGGCTGACGCCGGGGCGATTCGCCTTGATGGCAACGACATCACCGTGCTGCCGATGCATGCCCGCGCGCGTCGCGGCGTGGGCTACCTGCCGCAGGAACCGTCGGTATTCCGGCGCTTGAGCGTTGCCGAAAATATCCTGGCGATTCTCGAGTTGCGCGATGATCTCGATGCGGCCGGTCGCAATGCCGAACTCGAATCCCTGCTCGACGAGCTTCAGGTTGCCCATATCGCCGGTCAGAAGGGGCAAAGCCTGTCCGGTGGCGAACGTCGCCGCGTCGAGATTGCGCGCGCACTGGCCGCGCGACCGCGCTTCATGCTCCTCGATGAGCCGTTTGCCGGCGTCGATCCGATCTCGGTCGTCGATATCCAGCGCATCGTCAGGCATTTGAAGGCACGCGGAATCGGTATCCTGGTGACCGATCACAACGTGCGCGAAACGCTCGGCATCTGCGATCGCGCCTACATCATGAACGAGGGTGCGGTACTCGCGCAGGGTGCGCCAGCTGAAATCCTTGCCAATGAGCAGGTGCGCGAGGTCTATCTCGGCCGCGAATTCCGCATGTGACAAGGGGCAATTCGCAAGCGCAGACACGCTCGCACGTCAAGCCCTGCCCGAATTGTGCAAATGGCGTTAGGATGGTTCATCCGCGTAACGACGATCGGGCATGAAACCTGCATTACAGATTCAGGTAAAACAGGGACTGGCGCTGACGCCGCAGTTGCAACAGGCCATTCGCCTGCTGCAACTATCGCAACTCGAGCTTGAGATGGAACTGTCGGAGGCGATGGAATCCAATCCATTGCTCGAACTCGCCGAAGACGACGCCGAAAATGACGAAGGCGGCGACGACGAAAGATTCGGCGAAGCAACAGCCCCCGAGACTACGGTTGCGCCAGCGCCGGACAGCGACATGTCATCGGATAGCAGCGAACGCGTCGAGCATGACAACAGTCCGCTCGATCTCGCTCTCGAGCGCAATGACTACCGAAACGCCGCCAGCTCCGACGATGAGCATCTGGAACCCGAAGACGCTGCGATGCAGGGTTTACGCGACCATTTGCTGTGGCAGCTGAACCTGACCCCGATGTCGCAGGTCGATCATGCGATCGCCATGACGATCATCGATTCGGTCGATGACGGTGGCTATCTCACCGAATCCAACGAGGCGATCGCGGCAAGCCTCGCCGCGATCCATGATGTCGATGATGAACAAGTCGAAGCGGTGCGCCATCGCGTGCAGCAATTCGATCCGACCGGCGTCGCCAGCCGCTCGTTGCGCGAGTGCCTGCTGGTCCAGCTCGACGCACTCGACGTAGCGACGCCGGGACTGATTTGTGCACGCGCCATAGTCGACGAGCATCTCGAACTTCTTGGCCGCAACGATCGCGCAAAGATCGGCCAGAGACTTCGTACGGAGGGCGACGAAATCGATGTCGCGATCGATCTGGTGCGTTCGTTGTCGCCGCGCCCCGGCGCCGGCTGGTCGAGTGCGGCACCGGAATTCATCGCTCCCGATGCGTATGCGATCAAGGTCAACAATCGCTGGCAGGTATCGCTGGCGCCCGGCTGTCAACCACGCATGGCGATCAATCAGCATTACGCGTCGCTGATCGCCCAGGTGCGCCGCGACGATGCGAACTATTTGCGCGGCCAGTTGCAGGAAGCACGCTGGCTGATCAAGAGCTTGCAAACGCGTGCCGAGACGATAGTGAAAGTGGCTACCGCGATCGTGCGGGCACAGGAAAGTTTTCTCGAATTCGGTCCCGAAGCGATGCGCCCGCTGGTGCTCAAGGATGTCGCCAGCGAGATCGAGATGCACGAATCGACGGTCAGCCGCGTGACCACGCGCAAGTATCTGCACACACCGCGCGGAACATTCGAGTTCAAATATTTTTTCTCGAGCGGCGTCACCACCGTCGATGGCGGAGCTGCGTCGGCGACAGCGATTCAGGCGATGATCCGCAAACTGGTCGCCGAAGAGGTTTCGGCAAAACCACTTTCCGATCAGGCGATGGCTGTCGAGCTGAACCGGCGCGGCATCGAGGTTGCCCGGCGCACGGTCGCCAAATATCGCGAGTCGATGAATATTCCACCGTCCAACGAGCGCTGTCGCATGGCCTGAATTGTTGCCGGGTGGCCGCGTTCGGGCCGCCAAGTAACGGCACGTCGCCACCAGCGCGTGGTCCAACTTTGTTGCAAGAGTGCATGGCGATGCCGCTTTGTCGCCATCCCGCCGAACCGATACCATCGGTTCTTCACGTAAAGGAGAAAAACATGCTGGTACACGTCAAAGGTCATCAGGTCGAAGTCACGCCCGCGCTGCACGATCATGCCGTCGGCAAGTTCGAGCGCCTGGCCCGCACGTTTGATCATGCCAATGAGCTGACAATTGTCCTCAGTGTCGAGAAGTTGCTGCACAAGGCCGAAGGCACGCTGATGATTGCCGGTCGTACCCTCCACGCCGAGAGCACGTCAGCCGATATGTACGCAGCGATTGATGATCTGGCCGACAAACTGGTGGTACAGGTACGCAAGCACAAGGAAAAGCTGACCGACCATCACGCCGACGCGGTTCGTGCGGCACGCTACAACTGAGCCGCACGATTCGCACTGAGGTAACGAATTTCTGATACTTTGCCGGCGAATTGCCCTTGATTCGTCGGCAGCCCGCTGCAACCTCACCCTTCGGAAGCGCGCCCGCTCATGCAACTGCTGCAACTGCTGAACGAGGAACGCACGCGCGTCGATCTGCTCGCAGTCGACAAGCAAGACCTGCTCGGGCAACTGGCCGGGCTGCTCGCCCGAGATGCAGTCGAGGAGTCCAAGCTGCGCCACTCGCTTGAGTTACGCGAGCGTCTCGGGCCCACGGCACTGGGGCATGGCATTGCGATTCCGCACGGGCGCAGCCCGGGTATTGGCGAAGCCCGCGCTGCATTCGTCCGACTGGCGACCGCAATCGATTTCGGTGCCAGCGACGGCATACCGGTCGATCTCATCGCCGCGCTGGTGGTGCCGGCGCATTTCACCGACGAACATCTGACCCTGCTCGCCGAGGCGGCCGAACTGTTTTCGGACGACGGGCTGATCGCCGCCTTGCGCGCCGCACCGGATGCCGCCACGCTGTACCGGGAACTGGCACAATTTGCTGCCCGTAGACCTGCCTGAGACCGTGTTGCGCCCGCATGGAAAAACTCACCGCACGCCAACTGTTCGACGCTGTCAGCGAACGCCTTGCTTTGCGCTGGGTCGCTGGCGTGCGCGGCGAGGAACGCGCGATCGAACCGGGCAGCAACCTGCCACGGCGGCCATCCCTGGCCGGCTATCTCAACATCATCTATCCGAACAAGATCCAGATTGTCGGTACCGAGGAACTGGCCTATCTCGATGGCCTTGAATCGCGTCAGCGCTGGGAAACGATCGAACGCATTTTTGCAAATCGCCCGACCGCGCTGATTGTCACCAAGGATCAATCGATTCCGTCGGATGTGCGTCAGGCCGCCGATGAGTCATCGACTCCACTCTGGACAACACCCAAGCGCGGACACGAGCTGCTCACCTATCTCCAATATCATCTCGCGCGGTCGCTGGCGCGCCAGGTGACCCTGCACGGCGTGTTCATGGAAATCTACTCGATCGGGGTGCTGATCACCGGCGAGAGCGGCACAGGAAAGAGTGAGTTGGCTCTGGAACTGCTCACACGCGGGCATCGTCTGGTCGCCGACGATGCGCCGGAGTTCACCCAGATCGCGCCGGATCTGATCGACGGCAACTGTCCGGAGATGTTGCGCGACCTACTCGAAGTGCGCGGCCTCGGCATCCTCAATGTACGCGAGATGTTCGGTCATACGGCAGTAAAGCCGTCCAAATACCTCCGCCTGATCGTGCATCTGCAACCGCAGAGTTTCGA
The DNA here is from genome assembly GCA_039933095.1 of Dokdonella sp. GTDB lineage: Bacteria > Pseudomonadota > Gammaproteobacteria > Xanthomonadales > Rhodanobacteraceae > Dokdonella. The sequence goes on along the minus strand of JBDTOS010000011.1, from coordinate 13,011 downwards.
TACGCCGATGGATGCGATGGTACGCCTGACCGGCGATGTCAGCTATCGCGAGGTGCTCGATGTGAGCGTGCCGCAAATCGTCATCCCGGTGGCGCCCGGTCGAAATATCGCGGTACTGACCGAAGCCGCCGTGCGCATCCACGTTCTGAAAACCAAAGGTCTCGATCCGTCGCAAACGTTTATCGATCGCCAGGCTCATCAGATGCGCAGGCTGCCACCATGGTAGACACCCGCGGCAATTTGCCTGGTTCTGGTTCGAGCGACACGGAATCGGACGCACCCGCTTCCGCACCACCACAACTGACAATCGTCAGCGGCTTGTCGGGATCGGGCAAGACCGTTGCCCTGCATACGCTCGAAGATCTCGATTACTACTGTGTCGACAACTTGCCGAGCGCGTTGATGGGTGCATTCGTCGCCGCGATCTCGAAGGACTCGGCGGCCCTGCATCCACGCCTCGCGGTGGGTGTCGACGTGCGCAATCGCAAGCAGGATCTCGAACGCCTGCCGGAAGTGCTCGCCGACCTTGCCGGCAGCGGCATCGCCTGGCAGACGATTTTTCTCGATACGCGCGACGAAGTGCTCATCAAGCGCTATTCGGAATCGCGCCGCCGCCATCCCCTGTCCGGCGACGGCATGGGTCTGGCCGAATCGATCGCGCTGGAGCGCAAGCTGTTGCAGCCGCTCAGGCGCATGGCCGATCGGGTGATCGACACCAGTGACTTCAACGTACATCAGCTGCGCCGCCTGATTATCGGCGAAATGGGTCGCAGCGCTGGCTCGATGACCCTGTTGTTCGAGTCGTTCGCCTACAAGCGCGGCGTGCCGGCCGATGCCGATTTCGTTTTCGATGCACGCTGTCTGCCGAATCCGCACTGGAATCCGGCTCTGCGACCTTTATCCGGCAAGGACGCGCCGGTGCGGCAATGGCTGGATGCGCAGGCCGATGTGGGCCGTTTTCGCGACGATGTCGCTGGGTTTCTCGATCAATGGCTGCCGCGCTTCGAAGCCGATGGGCGCGGCTATGTCACCATTTGCATGGGCTGCACTGGCGGTCGCCACCGTTCGGTCTATCTGGCCGAACACCTTGCCGAGCATTTTCGCGCACGCTATGGCCAGGTACTTACCTATCACCGCGAGATGGAATAACGATGAGTGTCGGTGTGCTGTTGATGACCCACGAAGTCATGGGTGTGGCCCTAGTCTCTGCGGCACGGCACGTGCTCGGTCGCCTGACGATGCCGCTTGAAGTTGTCGAAGTGGGGGCCGAGTGCGATCCCGAGCAAACACTGCGCGACGCTTCGCGCCGCGCACTCGCCCTGGATCAGGGTGACGGTGTGCTCGTACTGACCGATCTCTACGGAGCAACGCCGTGCAACCTCGCCCATCGGTTGCCCGATGTTGGCGTGCGCATGCATAGCGTGTCGGGCCTGAATCTGCCGATGCTGCTGCGTGTGCTCAATTATCCCGAGCAGTCGCTCGAAGAGCTTACCGAGACAGCCGCGAGCGGTGGGCGCAGCGGGATTTTTGTCGACCATGCTTGAGTTCATGTTTTCCAGCGGAGTTACATAATGATCGAGAGGGAAATCAAGATCAGCAATCGCCTCGGCCTGCACGCGCGCGCATCGGCGAAACTCGTGCAGGCCCTGCAGGGGTTTCAGTCAACCGTATTCATGAGTTATCGAGGTCGTGAGATCAATGCCAAGAGCATCATGGGCGTAATGATGCTCGCAGCCGGACTCGGCGCAGCGGTCAATGTGCGCGCCGAGGGTGCTGACGAGGAAGCTGCCATGGCGACTCTTGCAGACCTGTTTGAGCGAAAGTTTGACGAAGGACAGTGATCCGAAACCACAACGGAGGAGCGCGGACACGTGCGATCGGTACTCAAAGGCGGTAGCGCAGCGCGCGGTATGGCGCTCGGCCGCGCACGTCTTGAGCAACCGAGTCGCATCATCGTCGATACGCGTCGACTGCGTGAAGCCGAGATCGAATCGGAACTCGATCGCCTGAGCGGCGCGCTGGCAACCGCGACCACCGAACTGCATTCGTTGCGCGAAAAACTGCACGGCGCACTCGCCCACGAAGTTGGCGAGTTCATCGATGCGCACGCAATGATTCTCGCCGACCGCGAACTTGTCTCGGGCCTGCGCGACCTGATCCGCATTGGCCGCTATCGCGCGAGTGCCGCGCTGAAGATGCAGCGTGATCGGCTGGTCGCAGTGTTCGAGGCGATGGAAGATCCCTACCTGCGCAGCCGTAAGGAAGATATAGATCACGTCATCGGTCGCGTGCAGGCTGCGCTGACTCGCGAATCGAGCCTGGAGGAACGCAAACTTGCCTCGCGCGTCGGCGAGATACTGGTCAGCGATAGCGTGGCACCGGCTGAACTCGTGCCCTTGGCCGAACACGGCGTACTCGGCGTGATCCTGACCGGCGGCAGCGCACTGTCGCACAGTGCAATTCTCGCCCGCTCGCTGCATCTGCCGATGGTGGTCGGCGCGCACGATGCGCTCGGCACGATCAACGATGGTGACCTGATCCTGCTCGACGGAGAACTCGGCGAGATCACCCTGCACCCAACTGCGCAGGACCTCGCCCGCTATCGCACCTGGCAGCGCGAAACCGCTCAACTCGGCAAGCGCCTCGCGCTGTTGCGCGATGCCGAGACGAAAACCCGCGATGGCGTGCCGATAAAGCTGTTCGCCAACGCCGAGATGACCGTCGATGTGACCCAGGCGCGCGCACTCGGCGCAGCCGGCGTCGGACTCTACCGAACCGAATTCCTGTTTCTGCAACGCAAGGAATTGCCGAGCGAAGAGGAGCAATTCCTGGTCTATCGCGATCTCGTCCTCGCAATGGGTGGACTACCTGTCACGATTCGTACACTCGATCTCGGTGCCGACAAGGCCGACAACTCGGGGCTTGCCCTCGCTGATGAACCTAATCCGGCCCTTGGTCTGCGCGGGGTGCGCCTTTCGCTGCGCCACCCCGACGTGATGATCACGCAACTGCGCGCGATGCTGCGCGCTTCAGGCTATGGTCCTGTTCGCATCATGATTCCGATGGTGACGATGCTGGAAGAAATCGTCAGCGTGCGCCTCATGCTCAATGAGTGCGCGCGCGACCTGCGCAGCAGCGGTCACGAGATCGCCGAGTCGATCGAGCTTGGCGCAATGATTGAAGTACCGGCCGCTGCGCTTGCCTTGTCCGGCATGATCCGCTCGCTCGATTTCATCGCGATCGGCACCAACGATCTGATTCAGTACACGCTTGCCGTCGATCGCAACAACGACGAACTCAGTACTCTCTACGATCCTTTGCACCCGGCAGTATTGAAGCTGATCGCACAGATAATTGCGATTGCCAATCGTGCCGCGCGACCGGTGACTTTGTGCGGCGAAATCGCCGGTGATATCCGCTACACGGCGATGCTGCTTGCGATGGGGTTTACTTCACTCAGCATGCACCCCGGCGTGCTGCTGGAAGTGCGCGAAGCGATCAGTCGCCTCGATCTGTCGGCGTTGCACGACCTCTTGCCAGGATTGATGCGGGCGACCAGCCGTTCGCGCATCCGTGACATCGTTGAACGCATGCGCGGCGTGGCTGACTCGGCGTGAGGAACACATTCGCGCAACTGCGCGGAACGCGTCTCGACGTTGCGCTGGCAACCGGTCGCGATAATTTTTTACTACTGCGCTTCACTGCGGCGATACTGGTCCTGCTCGGGCACAGCTATGTGCTTACCTCGGTGGGCGGTAGCCAATACGATCCACTGATGAGGCTGACGGGGCACTTGTATCTCGGCTTTGTCGGCGTGGCGATTTTTTTCACTGTCAGCGGATTTCTGATTGCGCTTTCGTGGCAGCGTCATCCACAGATTGGCCGCTTCGCACGTGCCCGCGCGCTTCGCATATTCCCGGCACTGATCGCGTGTGTTGCGATCTCGACCTTGCTGCTCGGTCCCGCAATCACACGTTTGCCGCTATCTGATTATTTCGATGATGGCGGCACTTGGCGATACCTGATCGGCAACGCCAGCCTGCTCGATCTGCGCATGAACCTTCCGGGCGTGTTTGCCGCGAACCCGGCGACCGACGCGGTGAATGGTTCCCTCTGGACTTTGCCCGTCGAAGTCCTGCTCTACATCCTTGTTGCAGCGCTCGGTATCGTTGGGTTGTTGCGCAAGCCGCTATTGGCGACTCTCGCGCTTGCGCTTCTGGTCGCCGTGCCGCTTTTTCTGCCACTGCAGCAGGGCAACCCCGGCTACATTCCACAATTCCAGTTGGCTGCATTTTTCGTGTTTGGCGTACTCGCTGCGCTGCATCGACAACGCGTCTGGCTGTCAACGCCAGTGGTGATCATCCTCTTGATTGCCTGCGCCGTATGCCACGGTCACCGCAGTGTGCCATTGCTGATCGCCGTGTTGATCGCCTATGGAACCCTTTGGCTCGCCTACGTCCCGCGTCTGCCGCAAATCCCGCGCACGCTCGATATTTCCTACGGAACCTACCTGTGGGGCTTTCCTGTCCAACAATGGCTGATGGCGCTGTTCTCGATCTCCGCACCCGCTACTCTGTTTCTGCTCAGCCTGCCCTTCACGCTTTTACTGGCTGGTCTGTCGTGGTTTGCCATCGAGCGCCCCGCGCTGCGCTTGAAGCGCCATGCGCGAGCAGAAAAAGAACACGCGCACGACTATTCGTAGTCGAATCATCGCAATCTCCTCTGGAACGCACGTTCAACGTTCTCTGTAGAGGACAGCGCAAAAATGACAACGCGTGTTTTCAAGACTGGCACAATCGGCAGTATGCGTCCTGCCAGATCGTTTCCGCGTCGCCTTGTGCGATGGTTACTTGTTGCGCTCATTTGCTGGGTGCTGCTTGGCATCATGGCCGTGTTGCTGCTGCGCTTTGTCCCGCCCGTCACGTCGGCGTTCATGATTGAGCGTTGGCTCGACGCGCGCGTCGAGCACCCGACGACCGGAATCAATATTCGCTATCGCTGGTTGCCGTTGGAGCAGATATCGCCGAATCTGCCGATTGCCTGCGTTGCCGCTGAAGACCAGAAATTTCCGTTTCACCATGGCTTCGATGTCGAGGCGATCCAGAATGCATTGGCCGAAGCGGACGATGGCGAGCGGTTACGCGGAGCCAGCACGATCAGTCAGCAGGTCTCCAAGAACCTGTTTCTGTGGAGCGGGCGCAGTTTTGTGCGCAAGGGTCTGGAAGCGTATTTCACGGTGCTGATCGAGGCGTTGTGGCCGAAGCGGCGAATTGTCGAGGTCTACGTGAATATCGCCGAATTCGGCGACGGCATCTACGGAGCTGATGCGGCAAGTCGAATCTTTTTCGGCATCCCGGCGAGTAGTCTCGATGCGCAGCAGGCCGCGCAACTCGCAGCGGTGTTGCCGAATCCGCGCCGCTATCGCGCGAATCCACCGTCGCCCTATGTCCAACAACGGGCGAGCTGGATCCGTCGACAAATGAGTCAGCTCGGCGGCCCGGGATATCTTGATTTGCAACGCTGAAACCGAATGTCGCGGCGCTTCTCAAGGTAGCCAGATCAGGTTACCCGCGACTTGCCAAGTCGGCTAGGATGCACTCATTGACCCTGCAACCAATCCCATGACAACTCTCACCGTCGTCGTTCCCGCGTACAACGAAAGCGAAAGTTTGCGCATGTTTCATCAGCGTGTTGCCGAGGTGCTAGATACGCTCGCGCAGCCGCCCTTCAATCTCGAATGCTCGGTGTTGTACGTCGACGATGGCAGTCGCGACGACACATGGAATCTGATGTGTTCCTTGCGGGACGCCGATACGCGCGTCGCAACGGTGCGGCTGTCACGCAACTTCGGCAAGGAACTCGCGCTGACGGCAGGACTCGACTATGCCGATGCCGATGCAGTTGTCGTCATCGACGCAGATTTGCAGGATCCGCCGGAATTGATCCCGACGTTTGTCGAACATTGGCGTGAAGGGTTTGATGTCGTGTACGGGACACGGGCGACGCGTGCCGGCGAATCGGCAATCAAGAAGACGACATCGGCTGTTTTTTATCGCGTGATGGAAAACCTGAGCCACACACCGATTCCACGTGATACCGGTGACTTTCGGCTACTTTCGAGACGCGCCTTGGACGCGCTGAAGCGCGTGCGCGAGCGCCAACGCTTCATGAAGGGCCTGTTTGCCTGGGTCGGGTTTCGCCAGAAGGCGATCGTCTACCACCGCGACCCCCGTTTCGCCGGCGAAACCAAATGGAACTATTGGCGGTTATGGAATTTCGCCATCGAAGGAATCACGTCGTTTTCCAGCGCACCGCTGAAACTCGCAACCTATGTGGGATTTGCGACATCATTGCTGGCGTTCCTGTTCGCCCTCTGGGTGCTCGGCAAGGCGCTGTTGCGCGGCGATTCCGTGCAAGGTTACCCGTCCTTGATGCTGGTTATCCTGTTCCTCGGCGGCGTGCAGCTGATGGCCCTTGGCGTCATTGGCGAGTATCTGGGCCGCATGTACGTCGAGTCGAAACAACGTCCGCTGTACCTGATCGATGAATTTCAGCCATCCATATCCGGGGGCGAAGACCGGACCGTATATAGCGTGAATCCGACATCCATGACTGCGATCGAACCGGGAGGGGGTTAAACTAGCATCGTTGCCCGCAAACAGGCTCAACCGGAGAAACGCATCATGATCCAGGTGAAACATCTGTTGCAGGAAAAGGGCGATCAGGTCTACTCGATTGCACCAGAGCAATCGGTGATCGACGCCATCCGCATGATGGCGGACTACACGATCGGCGCCTTGCTCGTGATCAGCAACGGAAATCTGGTCGGCGTCGTAACCGAGCGGGACTATGCGCGCAAGGTTGCCTTGATGGGGCGTTCGTCCTCGGAAACCAAGGTTGCCGACATCGTTCCCGCTACCTTTGTCAGTGTCGTACCTGACGATTCTGTCGATCGGTGCATGCGTCTTTGTACCAAGGAACGTGTGCGTCATCTGCCGGTACTGGACAATGGCAGGATTGTCGGCGTGCTATCGATTGGCGATCTGGTGAAGGCCGTAATCGACCAACAGGCTGAACAACTCGAGCACCTACAGCGCTACATCAACGGCTGAGCCGGCGGCACTGTCTGGTCTGCAACATGCCGCGTCGCACGCTCACGCCGTGCGATCTGCGCTGCTCGTTCGCTGGGGGCATTTTTCCCGAGCCGGTATACTGTAGCGTTGTTACCGGATGCTCCGGGCCGACAAGCCGCGAATGAACCCCAACTTCCTCGAATTCGAACAACCGATCGCCGAATTGCAGGCCAAGATCGAAGAGCTTCGCCATGCGAGTCAAGGTCAGGCGTTCAATATCGAGGACGAAATCGGTCGCCTGCAATCCAAGCTAAAGCTGAAGACAAACGAGATTTTTCGGGCACTTACGCCTTGGCAAGTTGCCCAGCTGGCGCGGCATCCGGCACGGCCTTACACGCTCGACTACATCTCGCTCGCACTCGACGAGTTTCATGAACTGGCCGGCGATCGCGCTTATGCCGAGGACGCCGCAATTGTCGGGGGTCTAGGTCGCATCGATGGACGCAGCGTGGTTGTGATCGGCCATCAGAAAGGCCGGGACACCAAGGCCAAGGTGCGTCGCAATTTCGGAATGCCGCGCCCGGAAGGCTATCGCAAGGCATTGCGCCTGATGAAGCTCGCCGAGCGCTTCAGCCTACCGCTGCTGACCCTGATCGATACACCCGGCGCCTATCCCGGTGTCGGCGCCGAGGAGCGCGGCCAATCCGAAGCAATAGCGCGCAATCTCGAGGAAATGTCCGAGCTGCGGGTGCCGATCATCAGCACCGTTATCGGCGAAGGCGGCTCCGGTGGCGCGCTCGCGATCGGCGTCGGCGATCGCACCTTGATGCTGCAGTACTCGACGTATTCAGTCATCACTCCCGAAGGTTGCGCGGCAATTCTGTGGAAGAGCGCGGACCGCGCACGTGACGCGGCCGAGGCGCTTGGCATGACTGCAGCGCGCCTGCTTGAGCTTGGTTTGATCGACAAGGTCGTACGCGAGCCGCTCGGCGGCGCTCATCGCAACCCACGTGCGATGGCTATCCGGCTCAAAGCGGTACTCCTGAACCAGCTTGACGAGCTCGAATCGTTGCCGATTTCCGAGCTGCTTGAGAAACGCTACGCGCGGCTGCGCAGCTACGGTGCCTACACCGACGCGAAAACATCAGCCGGCTGAAACTCCCCACAACCGGGCGGTCTTGACGGCAACTCACGCCCATATATCCTTTCATCGCGAATAAGAGATATAATAACCATCTGCCTCTGCCGAGGGGTGCTGCGACCGTCACCTGCGCGGGTGCCGACCAGGCTCGTCAAGGCGTTCCCGTAAAACAGCGCCCATCCCTGACTTGCAGAAGTCCGGATAGACGGAGATAGAACCATGAATGCTGTGATGAAAAACTCGTCCGAAAAGAACGCGGCCAACACCGACTACAAGGTTGCCGATTTGTCGCTGGCGTCGTGGGGGCGCAAGGAAATCGATATCGCCGAGCATGAGATGCCGGGGTTGATGTCGATCCGCAAGAAGCATGCGTCCGCGCAACCGCTCAAGGGTGTGCGGGTGACCGGCTCGCTGCACATGACCATCCAGACCGCCGTTCTGATCGAAACCCTCAAGGACATCGGTGCCGACGTGCGCTGGGCTTCCTGCAATATCTTCTCGACCCAGGACCACGCTGCCGCGGCGATCGCCGAGACCGGTACGCCGGTATTTGCATGGAAGGGCGAAACACTAGAGGAATATTGGGATTGCACGCTGAGTGCGGTCACCTTTCCCGGTAGTGGCGCCGACAAGTTCCTCGGCCCGCAACTGGTTGTCGATGACGGTGGCGATGTCACCCTGTTGATCCACAAGGGTTACGAACTCGAGAACGGCTCGGAGTGGGTAAACGAGAAAGCTGCATCGCACGAAGAACAGGTCATCAAGAATCTGCTCAAGCGCGTGGCCAAGGAACGCCCCGGGTTCTGGACAACAGTCGTGCGCGACTGGAAGGGTGTATCGGAAGAAACGACGACTGGCGTGCACCGCCTCTATCAAATGGTGGAGGCCGGCAAGCTGCTGGTGCCAGCGATCAACGTCAATGACTCGGTCACCAAATCCAAGTTCGACAATCTGTATGGCTGCCGCGAATCGCTCGCCGACGGTCTCAAGCGTGCCATGGACGTGATGCTGGCTGGCAAGGTGGCTGTGGTCTGCGGTTATGGCGATGTCGGCAAGGGCTCGGCTCATAGCCTACGCGCCTACGGGGCCCGCGTCGTGGTGACCGAGATCGATCCGATCAATGCCTTGCAGGCGGCGATGGAAGGCTTTGAAGTCAACACAATCGAAAGTACGCTGGGACGCGGTGATATCTACGTCACCACGACCGGCAATAAGGACGTGCTGACCGTTGATCACATGCAACAAATGAAGGACCAGGCCATCGTCTGCAATATCGGCCATTTCGACAACGAGATTCAGGTCGATGCACTGAACAGCCTTGCCAGCATGACCAAGATCAACATCAAACCACAGGTCGACAAGTATCAATTCAAGGACGGTCGCGCGATTTTCCTGCTTGCCGAGGGCCGTCTGGTCAATCTCGGTTGTGCGACCGGACATCCGAGTTTCGTGATGTCAAACTCGTTCTCGAATCAGACCCTGGCACAGATCGACTTGTGGGCGAATCGGACTACGTATGAAAAGACCGTCTACCGCTTGCCGAAGAAGCTCGACGAGGAAGTAGCACGCCTCCACCTCGAGAAAATCGGAGTGAAGCTGACGCGTTTGACTGACGAACAGGCGGCCTATCTCGGAGTTCCTCTCGACGGTCCATACAAGCCGGAACACTATCGCTACTGATGCCGTGCTCGGCAATTGGTTACCGGATTGCACAATGCGGCAATCCGGCACTCGTATACCAATGAACACCGGCGCCAGAATCCCCGACGCTTGCGAAATGGCGACATGATACCGATCAGCTTTGAGTTTTTTCCGCCCAAGACCGACGAGCAACGCGCCGGTCTTGAACGTGCATTGCCAAAGCTGAAGGCACTGAATCCCGAGTATGTCAGCGTGACGTTCGGCGCGGGCGGGTCGACATTGACCTACCCGCCCGACATCGTGCGCCGACTGCGCGATGCGCACGCTCTGGATACCGCACCGCACGTGTCCTGCATGGGTGGTTCGCGCTCGGAAATTCGCGAGCTGCTGTTTGCGTATCGCGATATGGGGTGTCGCCGTCTAGTGGCATTGCGCGGCGACCTGCCATCGGGCATGGCAACGCACGGCGATTTTCGCTATGCAAGCGAATTGGTCGAGTTCATTCGCTCCGAAACCGGAAACCATTTTCATATCGAAGTGGCCTGCTATCCGGAAGTGCATCCGCAATCAAGTGATGCACATGCCGACATCGCGAACTTCAAACGCAAAATCGATGCCGGGGCAGATGGCGCGATAACCCAATATTTCTACAATGCCGATGGGTATTTTAGCTTTGCCGAAGCTGCCCAACGCAGCGGCGTTGCTGTCCCGATCGTGCCAGGCATCATGCCAATTTCAAATTTCTCGCAGCTGCGCCGATTCTCGGAAATGTGCGGCGCCGAAATTCCGCGCTGGCTCGCAAAGCGCCTCTCCGCGATGGGCGATGACGTCGAGTCGATTCGCGATTTCAGCGCAGATGTCGTCGCCGATCTTTGTCGTCGGTTGATCGACGGCGGAGTGCCTGCTCTGCACATCTACACACTCAACCGGGCCAGGCCGACGGCTGCCATCATTGAACGGCTGAACTGAATATTCGTCCGCTCCCGCGTGGAGCAGACATCCCGCGACGGTTTGCAAACGAGGGCGATCGGGAAAGCGGCGCCATGTTTCCTCATCAAACACTTGCGTGCTCAATGCAATGGCACGTCCGAGTGCCATAGCGATTTTTCAATTTGCTCTACTGCCTTACAAAGGCTCCTTCCGTATTCTGATACATGAAATCCGTATAGATGCCGTCCGCACCCATGGCGCGGTAACGACGGAGATCTTCGAGTTTGTTGAAGGTATGCACGTAGACGAATTTCTTGTCTGTGATGCCCGCAATGATCCGTGCAGCGTCGGGTTTGGACGGATTGATCGTCACGGCGAAAAGTGGAGTCTCCAGAATGAAGTCGATCAGCGCTTCAGTATCCAAGCTGGTGGCATAGAGAGTGAAAATGACGTGCTCATAGCCCAGGGCACGGATATCAGGATATGTGTGCGCGTGATACATCTGCGGAATAATTTGCCGGTGGTACTTGCCTAGTTCGGCTTTCATTCTCTGCAAGGCATACAGATCGTTGCCGCGGATGTCAGTAACGATGTAGGCATCCGGATGAGCAGCTAGCCAGTCGCGCAGGCGCGACAGGTCGAGTTGGGTCTGGTTCTGCGTCATTTTCAGTTGCAGAAAAGCATCCAGGTCCGGGGGGACAGATTGGTCGGCGAACGGAAACAATCTACCGTAACTCTGTTGCCAATCATGAATGGCCACCAGGTGCATGTCCCTTGTCCAGTTAAAGTCCAGTTCGAAAAACCTGTGGCCTAGAGCATAATTGTGAGTCAACGCTTCCAGCGAGTTCAGGTAGCGCTCTCCAAGATAACCGCCGCCGGCATGGGCAATAAGCGTCGGTGGAATGAGCGACGACTCGGGCGCAGGCCAAGTCCGTGGCGGACCCGGTGGAAAACCGACAGGTTTGCGGGCGGGCAACACGTGCAAATCGCCAATACCGAACGTTAGCCGGGTGTCGGGATCATAGAACGACAGACCGTAAACGCCTTCTTCCTGCAAATAGCTATCGGCATTGAACGACGCCGTGATCGTCGGTAGATGACGCGTGGTCTCGATCAACTGACCATCGAATAACAGCATGACCTTCGCGGGCGCGCATTTCGTTTGAAAGAAGAAAGCCGAACTACCGTCCTTCTGGGCGTTGAACCGCTCACCTGCGTAGGTTTGCTGTGGCCCCCAGCGCTCAACATCACAAAACGGCAAGTTGCGCGATTCCAGCGTTGCGGAAATCGCTTTGGCGGGAAGCTGGCTCTCCAGACTGGTGGTGTCGCCACTGCATCCGCAAAACATCAACAAAAGCAGGCCAATGCAGCCATGACGAAAATTCATTAACTCTTTATGGCCTTTGAAAGGACGAATGATCTTTAAAGGACGACAGCGGCATACATTCGGCGACTCAAGCATACAACATAGGTAGCGATGACCTGTTGCGGGTCGCGCCTTCGGCGCAATGAAAAGCCCCGCCGTTTGACGGGCAGGGCTCGGGATAAAAGCTCAGCGATGACCTGTTGCGGGTCGCGCCTTCGGCGCAGTAAAAAGCCCCGCCGTTTGACGGGCGGGGCTCGGGATAAAAGCTCAGCGATGACCTACTCTTGCATGGCTTTAGCCACACTACCATTGGCGCAGGTGCGTTTCACTTCCGAGTTCGGGATGGGATCGGGTGGGACCACACCGCTATGGTCGCTGAGCAGAGGGTGGAGTCGCGCTGGCTTGATTGAAGAGTGTGGCCACGGATGGTCGGTCTTCCGCAGACGGATCTGCATCAAGCAAAGAGCGCGGTCTCTGCAGGGGGTCTTGGGACGTAACGTTGAGCGTTTCAGTACTGCGATTCGACGTGTGTCGAGGAAGTAAATAAGTGCGTGTGCTCTTTGCTTCATTCAAGAAGTGTGGCCAAGGATGGCCACTTTAGTGCCGCCTATGGAGCATCCTGATCGATGTTCCCTGTGCGGCCCTACTTCCGCGCAGAAGGAACCTGCGCACAAGCAAAGGCAACTTGAAGTTATATGGTCAAGCCGCACGGATCATTAGTATCGGTTAGCTCGGCATTACTGCTATACACACCCGACCTATCAACCACGTAGTCTTCGTGGATCCTTCAGGGGGCTTAAAGCCCCGGGAGATCTCATCTTGAGGGAGGCTTCCCGCTTAGATGCTTTCAGCGGTTATCC
>JBDTOS010000010.1:0-22667 GCA_039933095.1 Dokdonella sp. | reverse complement strand
AAGAGCAAGATCGGAGTCAAGGTCGGTCGTTTGAACGATGTCCAAATTATCCGGCTGAATCAGGCGATCGTTGTATTCCTCGGGTTGGCGGTTTCACCTCGGGGACGAAGGAGGGTTGTGGAGTAGCGGCTGCAGCGCGTGCGTCGACTTGATGCCAGAGCGAACATCGGCGAAGGCGATGGCTCGAAGGTCCGAAGGGCGGGACGTCCGCAACCAACTAGAGGGTTCTTCTTGCAATCTCTTTTCTCTTCGCCACATATGAAAAACGCCCCGGCGGGTATTGCGTCGGCCCGACCATCGGGATTGTTCACCCCATCCATGGGGTTCACCCCTCGCAACGCTCGGGGCCAGCCCTTCGGCTGTCCAAATTCATTCCTGATGAATTTGTCGAACCCGCTAGGGTTCTCGTCAAACCTCTCTCTCCGCCAGACACAAAAACGCCCCACATGGGGGCGTTTTTGTGTCTGGCGGAGAGAGAGGGATTCGAACCCTCGATACGGGATGAACCGTATACACACTTTCCAGGCGTGCTCCTTAAGCCACTCGGACATCTCTCCACATCTTTGAACCTGTTGGCGGCGCTGGTTGCGAGTGCCGCGTGGTGGCGTGTCGTTGAATGTGCGCCTGATCGCTGCTGGTGTGGCAACGTGACCTTGCGATAGCACGGAACGACACAATCTTACAGCTGCCAATGCGATATCGATTGGCGCCGTTTCAGGTGGCCGCGGAGAATACCGGAGCGGCCACCTCGGTACAAGGCAACAGGGTTCCGCCGCCGCATAGTTTGGTGACGCTCCCCGGAACTTGGCACAATCGACATCCTGCTCCCGGAATCCCCGATGTCCTATCAGGCCCTTGCCCGCAAATGGCGTCCGCGCCGCTTTTCCGAACTGGTCGGCCAGGAGCATGTCGTGCGCGCGTTGTCGCACGCGCTCAATGTCGGTCGCATCCATCATGCGTTCCTGTTTACCGGCACGCGCGGGGTCGGCAAGACCACGATCGCGCGCATCTTTGCGAAATCGCTCAACTGCGAGCGCGGCCAATCCGCTGAGCCGTGCGGCGAATGTGGCGTATGTGTTGAAGTGGATACGGGCCGGTTTATCGATCTGCTCGAAATTGATGCGGCCAGCAACAATGGTGTCGACAATGTACGCGAGCTCATCGAGAACGCGCAGTACATGCCGACGCGCGGCCGCTTCAAGGTCTATCTGATCGACGAAGTGCACATGCTCTCGAAGCCGGCGTTCAATGCGCTGCTGAAGACGCTTGAAGAACCGCCGGCCCACGTCAAGTTTCTGCTGGCGACGACCGATCCGCAGAAGTTGCCGGTGACTGTGCTGTCGCGTTGCATTCGCTTCAATCTCAAGCGGCTGACGCCGGAGCAGATCAGCGGCCAGATTCAGCACATTCTCCGCGAAGAAAACATTGCGAACGACGATGAGGCGATCGAGGCGCTCGCGCGCGCGGCGGATGGCTCGTTGCGCGATGGACTTTCATTGCTCGATCAGGCAATCGCCCACGGCGGGGGAAGTGTGCAGGCGGCGGATGTACACGCGATGCTCGGCACCGTCGACCGCGCGCGCATTCGCGTTCTGTTTTCAGCACTCGCCGGTGGCGACGGCGTCGCCATGCTTGACGAAGTGCAGCGCATGGCCGAGTTTGCGCCGGATTTCGCCCAAGTGCTGGATGAACTGGCCGACCTGCTGCATCGCGTCCAGTTGCTGCAGTTGATCGCCAGCGCCGAAGAAGCCGACGCCGATCTGATCGCGCTGGCGGCGCTGCTCGATCCGCAGGACGTGCAGCTCTGGTATCAGATCGCCACCAGCGGTCGTCGCGATTTGCCGCTCGCGCCAACACCTCGCGTCGGATTCGAGATGACGCTGTTGCGCATGCTCGCGTTTGTGCCGGCCAGTGCAAACCACGCGAGTGTACAAAGCACTACCGCGCTGCCTCGGTCGCCAGCTGCGGGTGCCGCACTCGTGACGAGTGCACCTGCTCGGAAGCGGACGCTGCCATCGGTGCAGGCGTTGCCGACAACCAGGGCGGAAGTACGTGAGCCGGCGCTTACCGAAGCAATGCCGGCTGCGCTGCATGTTGAGGCAGTTGCGTCAGTTGCTGACTCGAATGCCAAGTCTGCGCCTGCCGACGAATCGTGGGCAGATCTGATCGAGCGGGCTGGCTTGGGCGGGCCGGTTGGCCAGCTTGCGCAACATGCCGTCCTGCTGTCGATCGACGCTACCCAGGTGCGCCTGGCTCTCAAGCCCGAGAATCTGGGCCTCGCATCGCCGATGCTGGTCGAGAAGCTTCAATACCGCTTGAGCGAAGCACTCGGGCGCACTGTCACGGTCAAGTTCGACAAGGCAACTGCAAGCGTCGATACGCCGGCCGATCAACGCAGGCGGCGCGATGCCGAACGC
The DNA here is from genome assembly GCA_039933095.1 of Dokdonella sp. Taxonomy (GTDB): domain Bacteria; phylum Pseudomonadota; class Gammaproteobacteria; order Xanthomonadales; family Rhodanobacteraceae; genus Dokdonella. The sequence goes on along the minus strand of JBDTOS010000010.1, from coordinate 20,250 downwards.
TTGCAAGCGGCCGAGAATTCGCTGCGCGACGATCCGCTGGTGCAATCGCTGGCCGATCAAATGGGCGGACGAATCGTTCCCAATTCCGTGCGACCGTTGTAATCGCATCGCACAGCCAGACGGAGAAAATCATGAAAGGTCCACTCGCCGGCTTGATGCAGCAGGCGCAACAAATGCAGGACAACCTCAAGCGTGCGCAGGAAGAACTGGCGACCCTTGAGGTCACTGGTCAGGCCGGCGGCGGCGTGGTCAGCGTGGTCATGACCGGTCGCCACGAAGTACGCCGCGTGACCGTCGATCGTTCGCTGTTCGGCGACGACCATGAGATGGCCGAAGACATGATTGCCGCTGCGATCAACGATGCGGTCAACAAAGTCGCTGCAATGACCAAGGAGCGCATGGGCGGCCTCGCGGCAGGCGTCAGTCTGCCACCTGGATTCAAGCTGCCATTCGGCTGATGCGGGACTTTTTTTTCCTGCATCGGGGCACTACATGAGTTCCGGTTCACCGCTGCTCGCCGAGCTGATCGAAGCGTTGCGCTGTCTGCCCGGTGTTGGCGCGAAAACCGCGCAGCGTATGGCGTTCCATGTGCTCGAACGCGATCGTGCCGGTGGCAAACGGCTGGCCGAACGGCTCGCAGCCGCTGTCGAACATATCGGTAACTGCACGCGCTGCCGCACCTTCAGCGAGCGTCCGCTATGCAGCGTGTGCGCGAGCACAAGTCGCGATGCGCATCTGCTTTGCGTCGTCGAAACACCGATTGATCAGCTCGCGATCGAGCAGGCGACCGGCTATCGCGGGCGCTATTTCGTGTTGCTCGGCCGGCTCTCGCCGATGGATGGAATGGGTCCGCGCGAACTCGGACTCGATCTGCTCGCCCGGCACTTGGGAGAAGGCGAGATCGAGGAGTTGATCATCGCGACCAACCCGACGATCGAAGGGCAGGCCACCTCACACTTGTTGGCGCAGCTCGCCAACGCTGCGGGTGTGCGCGCGACACGCCTTGCGCACGGCGTTCCACTCGGTGGCGAGCTTGAATTCATTGATCGTGGCACGCTCGCGCATGCGTTTGGCAGTCGCCGAGTGTTGGACGAATAGTTTTAGGAGAAATCAATGACCGAAACGATTTTCAGCAAGATCATCGCGAAGGAGATCCCGGCCGATATCGTCTACGAGGACGCTGACATGGTCGCGTTTCGAGATGTCAATCCGCAGGCACCGGGCCACGTACTGTTTATCCCGCGCAAACCGATCGAAACCCTTAACGACTTGCAGGACGACGATGCCATGCTGGTTGGCAAACTCGTGCTGGCGGCATCACGCTATGCGAAGGAGCAGGGTTTTGCCGAAGCCGGCTATCGTTGCGTGATCAACTGCAATGCCGATGGCGGCCAGTCGGTGTATCACTTGCATCTACACCTCTTGTCGGGTCGCCGCATGCATTGGCCGCCGGGTTAAGGCGGCACGCGACTTAAGACGTGCGTTTCTACGCAGGGTGAGCTGAAGGCCACCCTGCGTTTTTCGCATCAACCGCCACTGGCACGCCGCATCGGCGGTGGTGGGGCGGTTGGATGTACAACGATCACGCGCGGACCGCCGAAATACGGCCCCCAACCGAACGGTCCGCCCCAGAACGGGTCGTAGAATCCTGGGCCGTAAAATCCGGGGTAGCCATAGAATTCGGTTCGTTCGCGCTTTGGTGGCCACAGGTAGACCGTATTCGCATCAACCTTGGGATAGGTATAGTCGAATTCACCAACGCGCCCGACCTTGGTCCCGTTGAGTGCCCCGACCACGGTTACTTCGCGACCACGCGTGTAGACTTCGGGATCGTAAAAGCCTTCCTTGCAGGCGACAAATCGACCTTCGCTGGCATCGCGCTTGATCGGTCGCGCCGTGGCGTCGAGCTGGCGTCCGAGCACCTCGAAGCATGTGGTGTTCTGACCGGGATCGACCTTGATGATTTCACCGCCCCAGCGAACCGACTGGGCGATCGGGACCGCCGCGCCGCTGCGCACGGCCTGTGCCGGCGTGTCGCTGGCGAATTGACCTTGCAGCGATGTCGGCACGCTCGCGCAGGACACGAGTCCGGTCGCGATCAACGCAAGGAACATGGAATTACGCATCGGGCTACTCCAAGAAAAACTCACCGTTCAAGACGTGCCGGTGAGCGATCACGTCGCGCCGGGCGGCCTTGCTGAAGGCCACGTAGACGCAGGTTGCGGACCGAACGCTGCAAGTCAACAATCTGCTCGGCGTTCGGCTCATGTGTAGCGTAGCGCAACGCGACGTAACGGCGGATTACTGACTCGATCGGCTTCGATTGCTCGTGCAGCGATGCCTGAACGCGGTCGAGGTAATCCAGCGGTCCCTGCTGCACCGGCTGTTCGAATCCGGCGCGTGACAGACGTCGCCGAAACGTATACCAGACGCGGTCCAGGCGATCGCCCGATTGAGGCGACCCTTGCCGCAATGCCCAGATCGTCGCCGCGGTCAGCAGGGTAAGCAGAATTCCGATCAGGGCGATCAGCAGTTGATGCTGGTCGGCCTTCTCGATGCCGAACGGCTTGAACAGCTGGCGCTGGCGCAACGCATTGAACTGCACGATTGTTGTCGTCCACAGCCGACTGACTCCATCAACGCTGTTGCGCAGGCTGCGCAGCCACGACGACTGGTACCAGGCACCGGCGTCGTTCACGCTGGCCGCGCCGAGTTCGACGCGATCCGGACTGACTGCGGCGGTTGGATCGACGCGCACCCAACCGCTGCCCTCAAGCCAGACTTCAGCCCAGGCATGCGCATCGGAATTGCGGATCAGCAGATAGTTGCCGCTGTCGTTCCACCAGCCGCCCTGATAGCCGGTGACCACGCGCGCCGGAATGCCGGCTGCGCGCATCAGGAATACGAACGCCGACGAATAGTGCTCGCAGAATCCAGCGCGGGTATCGAACAGGAACTCATCGATCGATTCGCGCCCGAGCAAGGGCGGCGACAACGTGTAGTGAAAGCTCGCATTGAACAGCTGCAACGCGGACTGGATTACCGAGCCATCCTTGATCGGTGTGTCTCGGGAATCGGAATTGCGCCAACTTCGGGCAAGTGCGACGGATCGTGGATCGAATCCGATTGGCAAAGCCAGCGCGCGTGCGCGTTCGCCGGGTGACAGGGTTGGAGCAAGTTGATAGCGGGTCGCCGAGCGCAATTCGATCTGGCGCGGTTGAGTGACGGGCTGATCGGCGACGACGCTGCGATCGCTGTCCAGACGCGTTGTCTCGGGTGCCGCTAGCGGCACATCGAGGGCCGGAATCCAGCGCTGCTGGCTGGGTTCCAGCGTCTCGGTGTAATTGAATGAGTCCGATGCATCGGCAATGATTTCGGGCTGCGGTGCCATACGCGCCGCGCCGCGCGTCCACGTGGAGCCATCGAAATCCCACATGATGATGGTACGGAAATACAAGTCGGATTTCGGCGGCGGCGCGCGATCGAAGGTCACGCGAAACGCCGGGGAATCGTCGAGCAACACATCGGTCATCGAACCGGGCTGCATGCGTTCACTCAAGCCGACGCGCGAAAGGTTGTCGCCGCCCGGCGAACCCCAGATGGGCGACGACAGGCGCGGAATCAGCAGGAATCCGGCCAGCGCGATAGGTATGCCGGTTGCGAGCAGAATCGCACCCAGCGCGAACAGGCTGCGCAGCGGATGTGCGGTCGGCAGAGGCGCGGGTTGCAAACTGATCAAGGCGGCCAGTACAAGCACCAGTCCCATGCTCATCAGCGTCGTGATGCCAATGCCTTGTTCGAACAACAGTGCCGTCATCAGCACGAACGCGGAAAACGCGAGGGCAAAACGGGCATCCCGCTGGCGCTCGGTCTCGAGCAGTTTCAACACGAGCAGGCCAGTCGCGAGTGCGGCACCGGGTTCGCGGCCGAAAATATTTCCGTAGTGCTGCACGATCAGCACGAGCAACAGCAAGGCTAGCGGCAATCGCAACCAGCCGCTGATCGGCTGCGCGCCGCGTCGTCGAGCGATGACCCAGAACGGAACGATCGCGACGACCGGCAATGCCAGCCAGAGCGGCACACGCAACACGTGCGGCAACAGCGCAGCGCCGAGCGCGATCGCGAGCAACTCGAATTGACGATGGCTGAGCCGTTCGATCATGGTTAATCGTGCATGGCTAGTCGTGCGCCGGCAGCAGCGCCAGCGCGCGCAGGCAGGCGAATCGTTGCGCGGCACCTGCGCTGGGACCGTAGCTCGCATCGGGCAGGCGCAGCGTGTAATTCGCTCCGGCGGCTTCGGCAGAGAGCACCCACGCGGTCAGCCGACTGATGCGCGCTTCGCGATCGCTCACGCCGGTGAGCGTGTAGTCGAATACGAGGGCCGTGCCGGCGCGCGATTCGCTCTCGCGCACAAGTAGATTGTCGAGGCGCGCCGAGGCTTTCCAGGCGATCAAACGCGGTGGATCGCTGCTACGGTATTCGCGCAGGCCAACGAATTCTTCCTCACTTCCTTGCGCGGCAACATCGCCCATGCGTCCGCTGAGCAATGGCAACGGTGGCACCGGTTGTTCGGGTTTTGGAAAAACCAGGAACGCGGTGTCGGGATTCATCCAGCTCCAGACCACGAACAGTCCGAGCGGATAGTTGGTCGTCACGCGGAGTCGTCCGAGTTTCAGCCAGCCACGTTTGTGGGTGGCGACTTCGGCAATGACGGGTTGGCTTTCCCCGGGCATCAGGCAAAACGGCGTTTCGACGTCGTCGTGGCTGAGTCGCAAGCTCGCGCGCGGGCGTCCGGTCGCGAAGCTCATCTCAAGTTTCATTGGATCGCCGGCCAGACATTCGTCGGCCCGCAATTGCATCAGGCGCAGCCCCGACAATCCGCGAAAACCGAGGAATAGACTCGCCCACGAGGCAGCACCTAGCAGGCATGTCAGCAGAACGGCCGGGTTGTTGCTGTAGTTCAGCGCACCGATCAGCATGACAAAAAGCAAAACCGAAAAGCCCATGCCAAATCTTGTCGGCAACACATAGATACGTCGCCGCTCCAGCAGGATCGGCAGGCTCTCGCTGCGACGCAGGCGGGTCAGCGCGGGCAGATGGCGTTCGGCGCGCGCGAGCAGACGTTCGCGCAGGGTTGCCGGCGTGGGCGGGCCGCCGCGGCGATCGCGCAACGGCGCCTTCGGCATGACGGCGACCAAGGTCGCTACCGGACCGCAGTCGTTTCGACGAGTTCCCTGGCCAGCGCGTCGCGATCGTGACGCGCGCTGATGCCCGGTGTCAGGCGATGCGCGGCGACATACGGGAACACCGTCTGCACGTCTTCCGGGACGCAATACTGGCGACCGGCAAGCAGCGCATGCGCGCGCGCGGCAGCGAGCACGGCGAGGCCCGCACGCGGTGACAGGCCGACACGAATTTCGGGATGCCGCCGACTCGCATCGAGCAAGGCTTGCAGATACTCAATCAAGGCGCGACTCGTCACAACTGCGGCACATTCGGCGCGTAGCGCGGCGATCTGCAACGGTGTCAGGCGTGGATGCAGCGATTCGAGCAGGCTGCGCCGATCGGGCGAGGCCAGCATCGCGTGCTCGGCGGCGGGATCGGGATAACCGATATTCATGCGCAGCATGAAGCGATCGAGCTGCGAATCGGGCAACGGATAGGTGCCGGCAAAGTCGAGCGGATTCTGCGTCGCAATCACGAAAAACGGCGAAGCGAGCCGATGCGTGCGACCATCGACCGTGACTTGTTCCTCCGCCATCGCTTCGAGAAGCGCGCTCTGCGTCTTTGGCGTGGCGCGATTGATTTCGTCCGCCAGCAGCAGCTGGGTGAACAGCGGGCCGGGGTGGAATTTGAAATCGCCGGACTCGCGCTGATAGATGCTGACCCCGATAATGTCAGACGGCAGCAGATCGCTGGTGAACTGGACACGCTGGAATCCAAGCCCGAGTGTCGCCGCAAGCGCATGCGCCAGTGTGGTCTTGCCGACGCCGGGCAGGTCTTCGATGAGCAGATGTCCACCGGCGATCAGGCAGACAAAGGCAAGGTGCACCTCGTGTGTCTTGCCGAGCAATACGGAATTGACCTGGGCGATCGCATCGGCCAGCGAATCACGGCGAATGGGAGTGGCGGGAGCGAGCATGGCTTCAGTCATCGGTTGGCGTTCATCAGTGGCAAAAGGTCACAAGACGGGCAGGTGCAATGGTGGCATTCGGCGCGCGATTGAAGCGTGATGCAACAACCATACCGACATCGCATGCGTCCGGCATAGTGTGGCAGCGTGTGTTCTGGATCGGTTTGATTGCGGTCACGCTTGTCAAGATTGTACTGGCCGCGACTTTGCAGCCGTTTGGCGACGAGGCTTTCTATTGGCAGGAAAGCCGGCATCTGGCATGGAGCTACAGCGATTTGCCGCCATTGACCGCGCTGCTGATCCGATTTGGCGAAGCGATCTTCGGCCATGGCGTGCTGGCGATGCGCGCACCATTTCTGCTGCTTGGGGCATTGCTGCCACTCCTCGTTGCGCGCTTTTCAAGGCGATTGTTCGGTACGGCGGTGGCTTGGCAGGCCGGTTGCTGGGCGCTGATCGTGCCGCTAATTGCGAGCCTTGGACTGCTCGCGTTGCCGGACGTTCCGCTGACCGTGTTCGCGTTGCTTGCGATCTATTTTCTCGATCGCGCGATCGGTACTGGGGACTTACCGCGAACCCAATCGCTGCGCGAATGGGTCGTGCTCGGCAGCGTGCTCGCGCTGGCATGGTTGACTCATCTGCGTGCCGGCATGTTCTGGATCGCCGCGCTGATCTTCATGTTGGTGACAACACGCGGCCGCACGCTGTGGAAATTGCCCGGCGCATGGCTAGCTGCCGCCATCGCGATGATCGGTCTGTTGCCGCTCGTGATCGATACGCAGGTGGGTGCCGGCTCGCTGCGCTTTCAACTGATCGATCGGCACCCATGGAGTTTTCACGCCGATGCTTTGCGCCAGCCGATCGAACAGGCTCTGGCGGTTACGCCGCTGCTGTATCTGTTGCTGCTCGCGGTCATGCTGATCGCGTTGATTCGAATGTTTCGTGCTGGATTCGGCCGAGCGCCGTGGGACTTGCTCGGAGTTACTTCGGCCGTATTTCTTCTTGGCTATTTCGCGCTAGGCCTGTTCGCCGACGACACGCGGTTTCGCGTGCATTGGCCGTTGCCTGGCTATCTGCCGTTGCTCGCGGCCTTGCCGGGGTTGATCGGGGAATGGCAGGCGCGCGCGAAATTCACGAATCTTGTCCGCTGGCTGGTGGGCATATCGGGAGCGCTGGCAATCGTCGGCAGCATCAGCGTACTGGGCTACTTCGCGCTCGCTGCGTCCAGTGGCGGCGCAGCCATACTCGACAAGTACAAGGCCTTCCCGGAAAACTTCGTCGGCTGGGGTGAAGCTGGAGCGGAAACACGCCGACTATTGCAACAGCCGCAATTCGCCAATGCCCTAGTCGTCGCCGACAACTTCATGCTCGCCGCGGAACTCGACTTCGATCTGGACGGCACGCGCAAGATCTATTCGTTCGATCATCCGCTCAACACCCGCCATGGCCGTGCCGCGCAACTAGCAACATGGTCGCTCGACGAATCCGCGCTGCGCACTCACGCGGGCGAGTCGGTTTTGCTGATCGTCGAGGAAACCGCCGAACGCCAGCAGGATCGCGTCGAATGGTTGAACAGTCTGTGTGGACGTATCGACGACATGCAGCTGCTTTCGCGCATCGACTTGTTCGGCGATCGTCGGCGATTCGCGTTCTATCGCGGCCGGGTACCGGCGAGTGATGCTCCTGCACGCTCATGCACTTACGTGCGAGCTGATTGACTCAAGTCAGATCACGCTGATATCCAGTTGTCGCAGGCAACGGCACAATGCAATGAGGGGCAAGCCAATCAGGGCAGTCGGATCATCGCTTTCGATTCGATCGAACAGGGCGATGCCGAGTGCTTCGGCCTTGAAGCTGCCGGCGCAGGCGAGCGGGTTGTCGCGCTCGATATAGCGATCGATTTCGTCGGCATCGAGGCGGCGAAAGACGACGCGAGTCGTGACGATGGCGCTGCGGGTTTCGACAGTCGCTGCGCGTGCGTCGATCACGCAGACTGCGGTGTGGAAAACGGCATCGCGCGCTGAGCACAGGGCGAGCTGTTCGCGCGCCGCGTCTGCGTTGCCGGGCTTGCTGAGCGTGCGGCTGCCAAGCTCGGCGACCTGATCCGAGCCTATGACGACGGTGCCGGGATTCTGCCTGGCCACGTTGCGCGCCTTGGCTTCGGCGAGGCGCGCGGCGAGGACGGGTCGGGTTTCGCCGGGACGCGGCGATTCGTCTACTTCGGGCGCAATCTGGCGGATGCGCGATGTGAGACGCGCGAGCAGTTCGCGTCGATACGGCGAGGTCGAGGCAAGGATCAGGTCGATATCGGCGAGCGGAGTCATGTGCAGGTGCCGTAGGAACAGGGAGTGCGCCACGGGAAAGCGGCCAGCGTGCAGTGTGCCGGATCGCGCTGCACTGCCGCAAACGCGCTCTTCATCAAAGCGCATTCAATTTGACATCACGCGGCCCAAAACCTACCATCGCGCGCCCATGTCCAGCTCCTTTCCAGAAATTGTGGACCCGTGGCGCATGGTGCAACAGCAGCATTCGTTTCAGGGTCGGCTGCCTCTGGCGCGCATGAAACGATTGGCGACCAGCCTTGCCGGAACCGATGGCGAGGCGGCCTACCAGGTCGATTTCGATCGCGACACTACCGGCATGGCCTGTTTGCGCGTGCGTGTTGATGTCGGGTTGCCGTTGCTGTGTCAGCGCACGCTCGATGTGTTTGTGCAGCCAGTTGTGCTGGATCAGCGACTCGGTTTGATAGCCGACGAGAGTGACGAAGCAGCGTTGCCGGAAGGATTCGAGCCGTTGTTGATTACCGATCACCAGTTGCGACTCGCCGACGTGATCGAAGATGAGTTGATTCTCGCGCTTCCGCTGGTGCCGCTGAGCCCTGGCGCGCCGCTGGACTACAATGAGTATGAAGCTGGCGCGGATGCAACCACATCGGCGACGCAAAACGAGGAAGCTGGCGAGCGCGAAAACCCTTTCGCGATCCTGAGCAGCCTCAAGACCCACTAGATTCAAACCACTTCTTTTTCAAGTATTTACCGGAGAAACAAGCATGGCCGTTGCCAAGAGTCGTAAATCCCCGTCGCGTCGCGATATGCGCCGTTCGCATGATTCGCTGACCGCGAAACAGTTGTCGACCGACCCGACCTCGGGCGAGGTCCATTTGCGCCATCACATCACCAAGGATGGCTATTATCGCGGCAAGAAAGTCATCGAATCACGCGGCACGATCAACACCGAAGAATGATCGTTTGAGGTGCGCCCGTTGTCCGGCGTGATCGCAGCCAGCGCGGGTGCGTTCCTGGATTGATTTACTGATTGAATTCCTGATTGGTGAATCGTGCCGCGCGACGTTCTGCCGCCGGTGACCCGTTGGCATAGCTATTCCTGGGAAAGTCAAACTGTCGCTCGTCTTATCCTCGCTTGGCGCGTTGACGCTGCGTCGAGCCTCATGGGGGAAATGTTCTGACCCATTCACGCATCGCCGGCACCGGCAGTTATCTGCCGAAGAAGGTGCTCACCAACGCCGATCTCGCCGAGCTGGTCGATACCAGCGACGAGTGGATCGCGTCGCGCACCGGTATTCGCGAGCGCCATGTAGCTGCGTTCGGCGAAACAACTGGTGATCTTGCCTACCACGCTGCCGTCGCCGCGCTCGAAGCGGCACAGGTCGATGCGGCCGATATCGATCTGATCGTACTTGGCACCACGACACCCGATCTGATTTTCCCGTCCACCGCATGCCTGTTGCAGCATCGGCTCGGCGCTAACGGCTGCACCGCGTTCGATGTCAACGCCGCGTGCAGCGGCTTCATGTATGCGCTCGGCGTGGCCGACAGCATGATTCGGTCCGGCATGGCCCGCACCGCACTGGTCGTGGGCTCGGAAACGCTTACGCGGATGGTGGACTGGACCGATCGTGACACCTGTGTGCTGTTCGGCGATGGCGCCGGGGCAGTCGTGTTGCAGGCGTCGGATGAGCCGGGAATCATCTCGACCCATCTGCATGCCGATGGCGCGCACAAGAATCTTTTGTGGAATCCGGTAGGTGTCTCGGCTGGATTCCGTGCCGAAGAACCGAATTGCGGTGTGCGCATCAACATGATGGGCAGCGAAGTATTCAAGGTCGCCGTCAAGACACTCGATCGCGTCGTCGACGAGACACTTGCGTTCAACAATCTCGACAAGCACGCGATCGATTGGCTGATTCCGCATCAGGCCAATTTGCGCATTATCCAGGCGACTGCCAAACGGCTCGACATGCCGATGGAGCGCGTCATCGTCACCGTCGACAAGCACGGCAACACTTCGTCGGGATCGGTGCCGCTGGCGCTCGATTTCGCGGTGCGCTCGGGCAAGATCCAGCGCGGCCAGCTGCTTTTGCTCGAAGCATTCGGTGGCGGCTTTACCTGGGGCTCGGCGCTGATTCGCTATTGATTCAACGCGATGGCAGTTCGCGCGCGATCGACAAACCTTCCGATAGGCACCGATGACCAATTCAACGATCCACGCCAATCTTGCCTTTGTATTTCCCGGACAGGGCTCGCAATCGGTGGGCATGCTGGGCGATCTTGCCGAAAAGCATGAGTCGGTTCGATTGGCATTCGAGGAAGCATCAACCGGTGTCGATCGCGATCTTTGGAAGCTGGTCGTTGACGGCACCGAGGACGAACTCAACAAGACTGAAAATACCCAACCTGCCTTGCTTGCGGCGAGCGTTGCCGTGTGGCGCGTATGGCGAAAAGCCGGCGGTGCGAAGCCGGTGGCGCTCGCAGGTCATAGCCTCGGCGAATATAGCGCACTGGTTGCGGCCGACGTGCTCTCGCTACACGATGCGTCGGGTCTGGTCGCGGAGCGCGGTCGATTGATGCAGGCGGCCGTCCCGGCTGGCGTCGGCGCGATGGCGGCGATTCTCGGTGGCGACGATGCGCAGATCGCCCAGGTCTGCAATGAAGTTGCCGACGGCGAGGTGCTCGGTCCGGCCAACTACAACTCGCCGGGGCAAGTCGTTATTGCCGGTCACGCCGAAGCGGTCAATCGCGCGATTGCGCGGCTCGCCGAACTTGGTGTGCGCAAAGCAGTGAAGCTTGCCGTGAGCGTTCCCTCGCATTGCGCACTGATGCGCGATGCCGCCGACAAGCTTGGCGATCGCATGAGCAGCATGTCGTGGTCGCAACCGGCGATCCCGGTGATCCAGAACGCAGACGCCGTCGCCCATGACAACGGCGACGACATTCGCGCCGCCCTGCAACGCCAGTTGTACCAACCGGTGCGCTGGACCGAATGCGTGCAGGCGCTCATTTCGCGCGGCGCGATCCGCATCGGCGAATGCGGTCCCGGCAAGGTGCTGAGTGGTCTGACCAAACGCATCGATCGCGCCATCGATATGCGACCGCTCGGCGCGCCTGCGGATCTTGCAGACGCCCTGGCTGCGTGGAAATCCGAAGCTCCCTGACGAGGACAGAACGATGAGCGGAATTCTCAAAGGCGAAATTGCGCTGGTCACCGGCGCGAGCCGTGGTATCGGAGCAGCGATTGCGGATCGGCTCGCCGCACTCGGCGCAACCGTGGTCGGCACGGCCACCAGCGACGCCGGTGCGCAGGCGATTGGCGAGCGCCTTGCCGCGCACGGCGGTGGTGGTCGAAATCTCAATGTGACCGATGCGGTAGCGATCGAAACGACGATCGACGAAATCGGCAAACAGCACGGAGCGGTATCGATCCTCGTCAACAACGCCGGCATCACCCGTGATCAGTTGCTGATGCGCATGAAGGACGAGGATTGGGATGCTGTGCTCGATACCAATCTCGGCTCGATATTCCGACTCTCTAAGGCCGTGCTGCGCGGCATGATGAAGGCGCGCAAGGGACGCATCATCAGCATCGCCTCGGTGATTGGACTAACCGGGAATCCCGGTCAGGCCAATTACGCAGCTGCCAAGGCCGGGATCATCGCATTCTCGAAATCGCTGGCGCGCGAGATTGGATCGCGCGGGATTACCGTCAACGTCGTTGCGCCCGGTTTCATCGACACCGACATGACGCGCGCATTGCCCGAGAATCAACGTAATACACTGCTCGGTCAGATCGCGCTGGGTCGCCTCGGCGAGGCCAGCGACATCGCCGAAGCGGTCGCGTTTCTGGCGTCTCCGGCGGCGGCTTACATCACTGGCGAGACCCTGCACGTCAACGGTGGTATGTATATGGCTTGATTGCCAAGTGCAATTTCGCCTCGCCATGCCGCACCAACTGCTGCGGTAGCGACCACGCAGGTGATCCACTACAATGCGGCGTCTTTTCCGTGCGCCGGTGCGCCTGATGCCACCGACCCATGAACTTCCACAGCGAGGAACCACCCAATGAGCACCATTGAAGAGCGCGTCAAGAAAATCGTCGTCGAACAACTCGGCGTGAAGGAAGATGCCGTAACCCAGAATGCATCGTTCGTGGACGACCTTGGTGCCGATTCGCTCGATACCGTTGAGCTGGTCATGGCGCTCGAAGAAGAATTCGAGTGCGAGATTCCGGACGAGGACGCCGAAAAAATCACCACCGTGCAGCAGGCGGTCGACTACGTTAAGGCGCACGTAAAGGCCTGATCTGCTTTTCGCAGCGCGTAGGTGGTGCACGAAACATCAAGCTGCGTCGATTCGACGCAGCTTTGTTTTTTGGCGGTCGAGATGGTCGAAGCTGAAGCTTTGAACCTGAAGTTCGAGCCAGACGTTCGAGCCAGACCGGCCGCCGGCTCGTCACTGATCGCGCTCCACACGCTGAATGGTCTCCGGAAAGCCCCAAGCTCGGAAGAATCGAGGAAAACTCGCATGAGGAAACTCCCATGAGCAAGCGTCGCGTCGTCGTTACCGGACTCGGAATTCTCAGCCCTGTCGGCAACGATGTAGCTACCGCCTGGGCGAACATCATCGCCGGCAAGAGCGGCATCGGGCCGATCACGCATTTCGATGCGAGCACGTTCCCGACCCGAATCGCCGGCGAAGTGCGCGATTTCGACCCGGCCGCATGGATGGCACCCAAGGATGTCAAGAAGATGGATCCGTTCATCCACTACGGCATCGCCGCATCGATCCAGGCCTTGGCAGACGCCGGGCTGAAGCCGCACGAGCACGACGCAGAACGGATTGGCGTTGCCGTCGGCGCCGGCATCGGCGGTATCGGGACCATCGAGAGAACCGCGATCACCTACCACGAGGGCGGCCAGCGCAAGATTTCGCCATTCTTCGTGCCAAGTTCAATCATCAACATGGCCGCAGGCAATCTGTCGATCATGCTGGGATTGAAAGGACCGAATATCGCTTGCGTGACTGCCTGCACGACCGCGACCCACAACATCGGCCTCGCCATGCGCATGATCCAGTATGGCGATGCCGACGTCATGGTCGCAGGAGGCGCCGAATACACGACAGTTGGAACGGCCGTCGGCGGTTTTTGCTCGGCACGCGCGCTGTCCACTCGCAACGATGAGCCGACGCTGGCAAGCCGCCCATGGGATCGGGATCGCGATGGATTCGTGCTGTCCGACGGGGCCGGCGTGTTGGTCATCGAGGATTACGAGCACGCGAAACAGCGCGGCGCGAACATCTATTGCGAGATCACTGGTTTCGGCATGAGCGGCGACGCCTACCACATGACTGCCCCGAGCGAGAGCGGCGAGGGCGGCGGTCGCTGCATGAAAAATGCGATGAACGATGCTGGCCTTAATGTGACGGATATCGACTATATCAATGCGCACGGCACATCGACGCCGGCCGGCGATGTCGCCGAAGTGCACGGCATCAAGGGTGTATTCGGCGAGCAGGCGAAAAAGCTCATGGTCAGTTCGACCAAGTCGATGACCGGACATCTGCTGGGCGCAGCAGGCGGCGTCGAAGCGATTTTCTCGATCCTTGCGCTGCGCGACAACATCATTCCGCCGACGATCAATCTTGACAACCCCGGCGAAGATTGTGATCTCGACTTCGTGCCGCATACCGCACGCGAGGTGAGGATCAATGTTGCGATGTCGAACTCGTTCGGCTTCGGCGGGACCAACGGAACCTTGGTGTTTCAGCGCGCTTGATTGGCCGGCAGCCAGCCGCGCAACGCCTAGCCAGCTACCTCCTGAATGTACCGACCGCAGGCGAGAGGATGAGCGTCGTCACTCGTTCGCTGCCGGGATGCCGCGATCTGCTCAGCCTCGCTGCATGCAAACCGGAACGCTACCCGGGCTTGCTCGAGAGTGTCGCTATCGGACCGCAGTTGGCTCGCTACGATCTGCTGTTTGCGTTCCCGCAAGCGACGCTGCGGCTCGATCCGGATCGTCCTGCGGACGCGAATTTTCTCGATCAACTTGACGCGCACTGGCGTAACGAGCGTGTTGAACGGGACGACTGCGATCTGCCATTCCGCGGTGGATGGCTGCTGTTTCTAGGCTACGAACTGGCGCAGCAGATAGAGCCACGCCTGCGTCTGCCAACCGCTCCGTCCGATGCACTGCCGAGCGCGCTGGCATTGCGTTGCCCGGCGGCGATCATTGTCGATCATCAGCGCGACTGCACCTGGCTGGTCGCCGAATCGGATCATGCGAATCTCCTCAACGCGCTGGCTGCAGATCTGGCCAAACCAATGCAATTGGAAAGTGTCTTGCCGACGCTGGAAAGACTCGACGAGGACGATCCCCAGCGTTATCTCGACAGCATCGTGCGGGTTCAGGAATATCTTGCGGCTGGCGATGTATTTCAGGTCAACCTGTCGCGCGAATGGCGGGCAACCTATCGCGAGCCGCCGTCACCTGCTGCGTTGTATACCGCATTGCGCGCGGCCAATCCGGCGCCGTTTGCCGGTCTGCTGCAGTGGCAGGGCAACACTGTCGTCAGCTCGTCTCCGGAACGTCTGGTGGAGGTGCGCGGCGACCACGTACAGACGCGCCCGATCGCCGGAACGCGCGCGCGCGTCGCAGGCGACGACGAGCCGGCGCGTATTCGCGAACTGGCCGGACATCCGAAAGAACGCGCCGAACACGTCATGCTGATCGATCTGGAACGCAACGATCTTGGCCGCGTCTGCGTGCCCGGCAGCGTCGTCGTCGATCAGCTGATGAGCATCGAGAGTTATGCGCATGTGCATCACATTGTGTCGAATGTCAGTGGCCGGCTGCGCCCAGACACGACGCCGGGTCAGGTCATCCGTGCGATGTTTCCGGGCGGCACGATCACCGGCTGTCCAAAGGTGCGCTGCATGGAAATCATTGCCGAACTCGAAGGTGCTGCACGCGGTGCCTACACCGGCTCGCTGGGTTATCTCAACTGCGATGGCGACATGGATCTGAATATCCTGATCCGTACCGCGACGGTCAGCGGCAACACCGTGCGCTGGCGTGCCGGTGGCGGCATCGTCGCCGATTCGAATCCGCAGGCGGAACTCGCTGAAACCCGAGCCAAGGCGCGCGGGTTGTCGCGCGCCTTCGCTCCGGAAGCGCCGCCTGCAACGTCATGAAACAAACCGTTTACGTCCTCGATGATCGCGATTGGTAGGATGGTGCGATGAGTCCGCATAACAACAGGCAACTGGGTGCGAGTGCGTTGCGCTGGCTGGTGACGATCGCGCTGTTGGCGATCATCGCGGCGGCGCTTGGCGTGTGCGCCTGGTTCTATCGCGATTACCGTCAATTTGTCGATGCACCGCTCGCAATCAGTACTGCCGATTCCACGTTCGATGTCGCGCGCGGCACGTCGTTGCGAGATATCGCGACCGACTTGCGCAATCGTCATTACAGCGATGCGGAGCCGATCTACTGGCGCGTACTTGGGCGTGAACTCGAAGTCGGCGCGCGCCTGCATGCCGGCGAATATGCCTTGCCGATTGGTACCACGCCGCGTCAGTTGCTGCTCAAGATGGCAGCCGGCGACGTCCTCCAGCACCGTTTCACGATCGTCGATGGCTGGACGTTCAAGGAACTGCGCGTTGCACTCGCCAATGAATCCGGATTGCAACAACGACTTGCGGCGAAATCCGATGCCGATATCGCGACCGAGCTCGGCATTGCCGAGGCCGCTCCCGAGGGCTGGTTTCTGCCGGAGACCTACGCCTGGATCAAGGGTGATGCTGATCTCGATGTGCTCAAGCGCGCGCATGCGGCGATGGGCAAGGCACTCGATCGATTGTGGTCCGCGCGCGATCAGGATGTCCCGCTAAAATCGCCCTACGAAGCGTTGATTCTCGCCTCGATCGTCGAGAAGGAAAGCGGCCACAGCGACGAGCGCGCGCAGATTGCCGGCGTGTTCGCCCGCCGGTTGAAACTTGGCATGCGCCTGCAAACCGACCCCACCGTCATTTACGGGCTCGGTGCGAATTACAATGGTCGCCTGCGCCGCGCCGATCTGGATGGCGATACACCGTGGAATACCTATACGCGTGACGGCCTGCCGCCGACGCCGATCGCGCTGCCGGGGGAATCGGCACTCGAATCGGTGATGCATCCGGCACAGGGTAAAGCCTTGTATTTCGTAGCGGTCGGCGACGGCAGCGGTCGCCATGTATTTTCCGCGACGCTCGACGAGCACAATCACGCGGTGGCCAACTATCTCGCCCAACTCAAACCGGCCAACCGTTGATGAAAGGCCGATTGATTACGCTCGAAGGCGGCGAGGGTGCCGGCAAGAGCACTGTGCTTGCGGCCGTGCAGGCGCGTTTGTGCGAGCACGCCATCGATGTCCAAATAACTCGTGAACCCGGTGGTACGGCGATTGGCGAAGCGGTGCGCGCGCTCGTGCTCGACAAGTCGATGAGCGATGTGTGTGCCGAGAGTGAGCTGCTGCTGATGTTCGCCGCGCGCGCGCAACTGGTGCGGCGTGTGATCGAACCGGCACTAGCTGCCGGACGCTGGGTATTGAGCGATCGCTATGTCGATGCGAGCTACGCGTATCAAGGAGGCGGCCGCGGACAGCCGCTCGAACGCATTACCTCCCTCGATCGCTGGGTGACCGCTGGCGTCAGACCCGATCTGACCTTGCTGCTCGATCTTCCGGTTGAGCAAGGCCTGTCGCGCTCAGCCGAACGCGGTGCAGCAGATCGAATCGAATCGGAGCAAACCGAATTTTTCGAGCGCGTGCGCGCCAGCTACCGCGAGCGTGCGGCGACTGAGCCGCAACGTTTCGTGATCATCGACGCGAGCAGCGACATCGAAACAGTGCGCGCTGCGGCGATTGCAGCAATCGATCGGTTTGTCGCGTGTGCGAAGCGCGACGAAACCGGACGAGGCAGCGTATGACTCTCGCTCCGTGGTTGCGAGAACCGTTGCGCCGTCTCAGCGATGCAGCGCGGGCAAATCGCCTGCATCACGCCCTGTTGATCGCAGGCGATGAAGGGCTCGGAAAACGCGATCTAGCCGATGCATTGGTCGCCGCTGTTCTCTGCCAGCAACCCGACATCGAAGGCTGCGCCTGCGGGCGCTGCAAGAGTTGTCTGCTGATCGCCGCCGGCACTCATCCGGATCGTGCTCATGTCACGTTCGAAACACGCGACGACGGAAAGCTGCGTAGCGAGTTGACCGTCGATCAGATCCGCGCCCTGGCCGCGCGCCTTTCGCTAACGAGCCAGTTCGGCGGCCTACAGTTCGCAATCGTCGTGCCTGCCGATGCGATGAACGTGAGCGCCGCCAATGCCCTGCTGAAGACACTGGAAGAGCCTGCGAGTGATACCGTCATCATTCTGGTGTGCGATCGTCCAGCGCGTCTCCCGGCGACGATTCGCAGTCGCTGCCAGCGCGTCAATGTGCCGTATCCGGCGCACACCGTGGCGCTCGCATGGCTCGAGGCACAGGGCGTGGCCGCGAAAGATGCCGAGACAGCGCTCGCAGCCAGCCTCGGCAATCCCGGCAAGGCGCTCGCATTTGCCGGTGACGATCAATTGCAACTGCGCGCGGCATGCATCGATGATCTCAAACGACTTGCTGCCGGCCGGGCGAATGGCAACGATATTGCCGAGCGCTGGGCTGGCGACCGACCCGCACAGCGGCTGTGGTTCGCCAGCGTGCACGCGCGCGAATTGGGCGTCGTGGCTGCGAGCAAGGCCGACCGCTTGACCGCGCGCCGGGAAATTCCCAAGCTAGGCTCGTGGTTCGTCGCCGCCAACCACGCGCGCCGTTTGCTGGACAGCACACTGCGTCCCGAATTATTGCTGCTGGATCTGTTACGGTCATGGCCCGTCACCACTGAAATGTCGCCCAGGAAATCTGCATGACCACGACGGCACCGGCCGCACTCCCGCGCCAGGGCGGCATCCTGTCTTTGACCATCAAGGACAAGAGCGCGCTGTACAACGCCTACATGCCGTTCCTCAAGGGCGGCGGCCTGTTCGTGCCGACCACCAAGCGCTACGTGCTTGGCGACGAGGTCTTCATCCTGCTCTCGCTGATGGATGAGCCCGATCGCCTGCCGGTCGCCGGCAAGGTCGCCTGGCTGACCCCGCCCGGGGCGCAGGGCAATCGCGCTTCCGGCATCGGCGTGCAGTTCAACGAATCGAGCGAAGGTGAAGCCGCGCGCACCAAGATTGAAACGATCCTCGCCGGCATTTTGTCGCAGGAACGACCGACGCATACGATGTAGCGCGGTAGGTTGGTCGCGCACTTCGTGCGCTCTGTAAATAAGTGAGTAAGTAAGTAAGGCAGTAAAGCAATAAGGCAGTACGAGAGCGGCGATGTGGGTTATCGGACTTTTTCACTAACGTACTTACAGGCGGCGCAGCCGCCGACTGACAGCGAGCGCAGCGAGTGACTAACCGTTTGCCGCTGACGCCAGAGATGCCATGAACGTACTGATTCTCGGCGCCGGCGCGATCGGCGGGTACTACGGTTCGCGGCTGATCGATGCCGGCGCGCAGGTGACCTTTCTGCTGCGGCCGAAACGTGCGCGGGAACTGGCCGAGCACGGATTGCGCGTTATTCGCGCCAACGGCGAGTTTTCCGCGCCGATCAGAACGATCACGTCCGTGACCGGTGCGGATCAATACGATCTGGTGTTGCTTTCGTGCAAAGCCTTCGACCTTGACGATGCAATTGCCGCGATCACGCCGGCTGTCGGCGATACGACTTGCGTGTTGCCCCTGCTCAACGGGATGCGTCATCTCGATGTACTCGACGCCGAGTTCGGCGCGGACCGCGTGCTGGGCGGTCTTTGCCATATCTCGGTGACGCTCGAAGCGGATGGATCGATCCGCCAGTTCGCACCGCTCGATCGGCTCACGTTCGGCGCACGATCGTCGACCACGGCGTTGGCGCCGATCGCCAAAGTGCTGCGAGCGACATCGATCGAGCTGGTCGAAAGTGACGATATCGTCGGCGCGATGTGGAGCAAATTTGCCCTGATCACGACGCTGGCCGGAATCACCAGCTTCATGCGCGGCAGCATCGGCGAGATCAATGCGACCGCCGAGGGCGTCGCTCTGTCCCGACGGCTGTACCGCAAGTGCGCTCAGGTTGCTGCGCGTAGCGGGCATCCAATCCCCGCTGCGACGCTCGCTGAAGCGGACCGAATCCTGTCGACGCCAGGTTCGCCGTTGAAGGCATCGATGCTGCGCGATATCGAACGCGGCGCCGCGACCGAGTGCGAGCACATACTTGGCGACATGCTTGGGCGTGCGAACGCCCACGGCATCGAATCGCCGCTGCTCGCAGCGGCATGTACGCATGTACGCGTTTACGAGGCGGCGCGCGCTACATGAACCGCGGATTGCCCAATTGCTGCAAGAACGCCTCGAACACCCGCGGCTCAATCGCCAATGTCACGACGACCCCATACACGGCGCCCCACAAATGCGCGCTGTGGTTGATATTGTCGCCGCCGCGTTTGCCCATGTAGATGCTGAAACAGACGAAGCCTATGGCATACAGAATGGCTGGGAGTGGAATAAAAAACACGAGGATCGTCGTCCACGGTTGCAGCAGGATGAAAGCAAACAGCACGGCCGACACGGCGCCGGAAGCCCCCAGGCTGCGATAGCGCGGATTATCCTGATTCTTGAGGTAAGTCGGCAGAATCGCGACAACGATCGCACCGACATAGAAAGCAAGGAATCCAACCTCGCCGATATAGCTGGCAAAGAATCCCTCCATCGCCCGCCCGAAAAAGTAC
>JBDTOS010000009.1:0-23142 GCA_039933095.1 Dokdonella sp. | reverse complement strand
CGGGTTGCAATGCGGCGAGGCGCTGCTGATCGCTCTCGCTGATTTCAAGTCGCGCATCGGATTGGGTCGCTGCGCCGGCCATGAAGACGACTTCGGGCAATCGGCCGGGTAACGAGATCGGTGCTGTCGCCATGCGTGCAGCGCCCGCGAGTGTCGCGTCGAAGCGCAGAAACAGTTCCATCATCAACGACAAGCGCGGCGGTGGGGCAACCGATATCGCCGCGATCACGAGCAGCTCAACCTCGACGCTAGCGGCGAGTGCGGCGAGCGTTTCGGCAATCCAGGTCGTGGTGACGAGTTTGTCGACCAGAGCGATGACGCGCAATGGCTTGGTGCCTTGCAGCGGCGTCGGATAAAGCGGCGACCGCCCGGTATGTGCGGTGTCGGTTCGCACGCTCATGCGGATTGCTCCGCATCGGCGTTCGCGAATTCGCGAATGCACCAGTTGCCGATGTGGCGACGCAAACGGACGCGATCACCGGCTGCCATGAACAGGTGATCGCACTCGGGCCAGAAATCGAACTGCACATTCGGATGCTGGGCAGCCGAACCGAAGCTTGCCAAAAATTGGCGTCGATGCAGGAAATACGTGGCTACACCGCCGGTATACAGCGCCAGTACGCGCGTGCCGCGCGCGACAAGCTGGGCGAGTTCATCGCGCTCGTGACCGATCGTGGGCCATTCGCGCAGATCGTCGTCGCTCGCGCGCGCTGCGAGTTGTGTTTTCGCGGGCGCTATACGTCGCGCCAGCATGCCGAACCAGCGGCGCGGCGAGCGGCGCAGGAACAATTGCGCCTGTCCGACATGGAACCAGAACCCCTTGCGCGCCACGCCATCGAGCAGGATGACGCCGCGCACACGTTGATCGGCGACCGCCACGCGCCAGCCGAGATCGGCGGCGGAGCATATGCCCCCGACAATGAAGCCACTGCTTCCGACCACGCGTTGCAATCGATCCATGATGCGCACGACGATCTGGGACTGCGCGCGCTCGTGATCGAACGCGGCATCACCGACACCAGGCAAATCGAACCGCAAAACCGCGTGGCCAGCCTTGGCAAGCTCGCGCGCCAGATGCGTGTGCAGTCGAAACGGCCCGCTGCGATGAATCAGGCCGGCGTTGAGCAGCAGAACGGTCGGACGTGGCTCCGATCCGGCAGCGACGTTATGCGGCGGCCGGGTCAGAAATCCGAACAGGCCATCACCGAACGTGATTGCATGCTCGGCGATGGCCGGATGGGTCTGGTTCTGTTCGACCATCGCTTCGGTCGCGCGGTCGAGCAACGCATCGCGCTCATCGAGAATCGCGTGGCGCGCATTCATGCGATCGACTCCTGCACCGCCAATGCGTTTTGGCGACTCATGCTGCTGCCCGCGTCGTGAACGGGGCGGCGAGCTGATCGACACAATGGGCAAGATCGGGACTGAGAAATGCTGCGTGCATGTCGATCTCCGTATACCAGTGCAGAGCGGCGGGCGGCGTCGGCAACTGCTTCGCGATGTCGGCGCGCAGCGCCGCATCGGTCACCTCGCCGACCACATCGAGTGCTGGGCGCGGGGCGCACAGCGGCAGTTGAGCGCGGACCGTGCTGAGTTCGGCGCGCAGCGCACTGCCACACCATGATCCGAGCAGATGATCGCGATCGGCCGGCTTCGGCCACTGTCGCAGTAGCGGATAGCGGAATGTCGATGCGCGCTCGTCGGCGTCGCGCGCATCGAGTTCGGCAAGCCAGCGTGAGCCATCAAGCAGCGGTTGCCACAGCCAGATACGGGCGATATTTGCATCACTGGCAGCGAGGGCCGGCCAAGCACCGGCGCGCGCGCCCATCACGATCAATGGCGTCCTCGGGAAACGACGGCGCATATCGTCGATCGCAACGCGCGTATCGGCAACGGCACCGCTCAAGCTGAATTGATCGTCGTCGCCGAGCGACTCGCCGCTGCCGTAGTAGTCGAAGCGCAGAGCCGCAATGCCCAGCTCGGCGAGCCGCCGCGCGACCAAGGACAGCAACCGATAGCTCAGGAACTGCTCATGGAAAAACGGCGGACATAACACCACGGCAGCGCGTGGATTTTCTTCGGGTCGAAACAGCACCGCCGACAGCGTGCGCGCCTCGGTGCCGATGAACAGCGGTTCGGGGTCCGGCGTCATCATTGGCCACGTCCGCCGCGAAATCCGATCAGTTTCGCTACTCGACCGAACAAGCTGCTGTCCGCCGAAGGCACGATGGGCGCTGACCCAACCTGTTTTGCGACAGTCCGTTTCGGCAGTCCCGCCGCCAGCGATGCAAGTGTGCCGGTGGCGATCATGAGCAAATTGATGCGCACGCCGGTCGCCTGCTGGACGCGTGTCGCCATCTCGACGGCGAGCAGCGAATGTCCACCGACCTCGAAGAAGTTGTCGCCGCTGCGGACATCGTCGCTGCCGATCAGCTCCTGCCACAGATCGGCAAGAAACTGCTCGCGCGGATCACTGAATACGCTGGTGGCAGCGGCGCGCTTTGGTACAGACGTCGCGGCGGCCTCAGCGTTCGAGCTCGACGCAACGAGCGACTGCGGGCGTGGCAACGCCGCGCGATCGAGCTTGCCATTCGCGGTTTTCGGCAACTCCGCGATCGAATCGATGTGCTGCGGCAGCATGTAGGCCGGCAAGCGTGCACGCAGGGATTCGCGCAGGCTGGCGACGGTGTTCGCGCCGTCGCCGTCGACGCGCACGTGCAAGACGATGCGCGTGTCGCTCGGCGACAGCACGAGCAGTGAAGCTGCGGCTTCGCGGACGTTGTCGTCGGCGAGTGCGGCGGCCTCGATATCGCCGAGTTCGACGCGGTGACCGCGAATCTTGATTTGATCGTCACTGCGCCCGTGAAAATACAGCACACCGTCGCGCAGGCTGCCGATATCGCCGGTGCGGTAACTGTGCGTGCCATCGCTGCCCAGACGGTCGGGCGGAAATCGCTGCTCGGTCAAATGGGCTGCACCGATATAGCCATCCGCTACGCCGCTACCGGAAATCAGGATCTCCCCTTGCGCGCCAAGCGGCACCGGGCGGTCGTCGCCATCGACGATGTCGATGCGCGTGTTCGCAATCGGTTTGCCGAGTGGCACCGGTCCGTCGCCACGCTCGATGCGCTGGCAGGCCGACCAGATGGTTGTTTCAGTTGGTCCGTACATGTTCCACAACTCGCGTGCCTCGTCGAGCGCGCGGTTGGCCAGATCGCGCGGCAGCGCTTCGCCACCGACCAGCAATTTCAGTCCGGCGATGGCACCGTCACTGCCCGCATCGATCAAGGCGCGCAGCAGCGATGGCGTCGTTTGCAGGACGCTGACCTTGCGCGTGCGTATCAGGCCGGCGAGCGCTTGCGGATCGTTGACTTCGGATTCGCTGGCGATGACGAGGTCGGCAGCGCAAACCAGCGGCAGGTACAACTCGAGTCCGGCGATATCGAACGACAGCGTGGTAACGGCGCACAGCACGTCGTTGCTCGCAAGTCCAGGCTGCTGCTGCATCGCGCGCAGGAAGTTGACCAGATTGCGCTGAAGCACGCGCACGCCCTTGGGCACGCCGGTGGAACCCGAGGTAAACAACACATAGGCAAGATCGTCGCCGCGCACCTCAGGCAGATCCCCGTTGGTGTGATCGGCTTGCAGCGCATCGAATGCGAGGACCTCGCAACCTTTTGCGACCGCATCAGCAATCGCATTCGGCCCGGTCGCGATGATGCGGCGCATGCCCGACTGCTCGACGACATGGCGCAGTCGCGGAACTGGATGATTCGGATCGAGCGGCACATACGCGGCCGCGCAACGCATGATCGCGAGAACGCCGGTCAGCGCCTCGATGCCGCGCGGCAGGCAAATACCGACGCGCTCGCCGCGTTCGACACCACGCGCGACGAGGGTGCGGGCGAGCGCTTCACTGCGAGCTAGTAATTCGGTTAGCGCGCATTGGCTATCGCCGCAACGAATCACCGAGCCTGCATTTGCATGTTCGGTATTGGCAGCAATCAGTGCGAACACGTTCGCATTGGAATCGACCGCAAAGGTCGGCCCACTGAGCGACGAACGCGCCGGCTCGGCGATTCCGCTGCGCGTGGCCAGATCGCTTAGCGATAGCGTCGCATCACCCGCAATGGTCGCAAGCAGGCGCTGGTACTGGTCGGTCCAGCGTTGCATGGTCGCGGCGTCGAACAACGCGGTGCTGTAGTGCAGATCGAGGGTAACCGTATCGCCGCGGTCGTTGAGGTTGAAAAACATGTCCCAGAACAGGGCGGTCTTGGCGCAATCGCGCAGCTCGCAGGTCAGCCCCGGGAACGTCAGCGCCGGGACTTTCGGATTCAGATTGAAGATGACCTTGACCAGCGGCTGCCCGGAATTGCGTGGGAGCACACCGGCGCGAATCAGCGTGTTGAGAGTCAGATCCTGATGGTCGGCCGCATCGAGCAGGGTGCGATGCGTGGCCTTCGCCAGCACCGTTAGTGTCGCCTGTGTATCGACCGACATGCGTAGCGGCAACATGCCGACGCCATCACCAATCAAGTGTCCGCTACCGGCTATCGCCTGGCCGGCGAACGGAATGCCGACGGCAAAATCACCTTGTCCCGACAAGCGTGCGAGTAGCACCGAGAACGTCGACAGGAGCAGGCTGTAGAGAGTGACGCCGAGCGCGCGCGCCTGGCTGCGAAGCCCGGCGACAACTTCCGGTGGAAATTCGTGACGCAGACTATTGGCTCCCAGCAGCGGCTGGATCGGGGCCGGTCGATCGCTTGGCAGCATGAGTGCTGGCGGCAAGGTCGCGTAGGCATGCTTCCAGTAATCGATCTGACGCGCGGCGTCATCGCCGGTGCGGCGAGCGCGCTCCGCGAGCACGTAGGCGCGGAACGATTCGGCAGCCGGCAGGTTGGCAGCAGCAGTTCCATTCTTGTGCGCGGCATAGCCCCGTTGCAGCTCATCGAGAAGCACGGCGGCCGACCAACCATCGAAAATCAGATGATGCGCGACGAGCAGTAACACATGTTTGTCCGACCCGAGCCGCAGCAATTGCGCGCGCGCCAGTGGCGCCTGACTCAAGTCGAACGGCGCGCTCATCAGCGCATGGCAATGGTCGGCGATTCGCTGCTGGACATCGACGTCGCCAAAGTCGACTTCGGTCAATGCGAGTGGATCCGGGCAAGTCACGCACTGGCTGCTGCCGTCGGTGGCAAACGTGAGCGCGAAGGCTTCGTGACGTTGAACGATATCGGCAAACGCACGCTTGAACGCCGAAACGTCGAGCGGCCCATCGAGATGCAGCAGGATCGATTCGTTGAATGCCGTGCTCGCCTGATCGCTGAACTGGCAGGCGAGCCACTTGTCGAGTTGAGCGTCGGTCAAGGGGACTGTTGCCGGCAACACAGCGGGTATGCTGGTCTGCGCGCGCGCAGACAGCATTCCAGCGTCCAGCATTTCGCCGACAACCTGCTCGACTCGCTCGGCGATCGCAGCGGCTTCGGCGTCGCCGTGTGCTTCGGTGAGGAAGCAATTGAATTGTTCGTACACATGCAGGCCGCGTTCGCGCAACGCATACCAGAACAGGCTTGCGAATGGTTGATCGTCATCGACGACAATGCGCCACAGCGAGCTGAAGCCAACCGCCTTGAGCGGTGCGGAATGTTGTTTGAAATAGCGATTCAAGCGTACAACCAGGTCAGCACTGCGTCGATTGAGGCCGCGCTGCAACTCCGGTCCGCACTCGCGCAAATGGGTCAACGCGGCCTTGGCTGCGGCGAGCGCGAGTGGGTGACGCACGAAGGTGCCAGCGAAATAAGTGACGCCGGCTTCTGGATAACTGTCGTCGCCGAATTGCCAATCGCCACCGTCGAGCGCGTCGAGCCAGCGCTCGCGTCCGGCGATCGCGGCGATCGGCATGCCGCCGCCGATGACCTTGCCGTAGGTGGCGATGTCGGCGCGCACATCGTAGAACTCCTGCGCGCCGCCGGGTGCGATGCGGAAGCCGGTAATGACTTCGTCGAAGATCAACGCGCAGCCACCGGCATCGCAGATTTCGCGCAGTGACTGGACAAACTCGCGCGGTTGCAGAACCGGGTTCTTTCCCTGCACCGGCTCGATCATGACCGCCGCGAGTTCATGCGCCCGCTCGCGAATGACGCGCAATGATTCCTCGCTGCCGTATTCGAGCACGAGCACGTTTTCGACTGCGCTGGCGAGAATGCCGGGCGCCGCCGCGATGGAACGCAGCTGACGCGTACCGCGCACGATGACTTCGTCGAAGATGCCGTGATACGAGTTGGTGAAAATGACGATCGTGCTGCGTCCGGTCACCGTACGCGCAATGCGCATCGCGCCCATGACCGCCTCGGAACCGGTGTTGCAGAACGCAACGCGCGGCATGCCGGTCATCGATGAAATCAGTTCGGCGACCTCGGCGGTGAGCGGATGCTGCGGGCCGATTTCCATGCCTTCGTCGAGCTGCTGCTTGACTGCGGCGACAATGTAGTCCGGCTGGTAACCGAGATAGTTCGCGCCGAACGAGTTGAGCACGTCGATGTATTCGTTGCCGTCGATATCATGCATCCGGGCGCCCTTGGAGCGCTCGACGACGATCGGATAAACGAGTTCCTTCCACAACGGATTGAAGCCGGTGACGACGCGCGGGTCGGCCATGCGCCGGCGATGCTCCTGGCTGAACGCTTTCGACTTTGCGGTGCGCGCGTTGTAGCGTTTGATGAAATCTGCAACCCACTCTTGCTGCGCCGGAGTGAAGCCGGTCTTGCGCTGGGTGACGATGCGCGCGGATGCGCCGAATGGGCGCTCCACGAGATTGGCCGGTTGCAGCTCGTCGTTTTCGCTGCTCGGTGTCGCGGACGCGAACGGCACTGCGGACTTCGTGGACACGACGATTTCTGCGGACTCCGCCGGCATCGTCGCATTGACCAGCGCCGCGAGTTTCGCGACACAATCGAGGTCTTCAAGCAAACGCCGGAAGCGCAGCTTCAATCCGAAGCGACGCTCCAGTTCGAGCGCGGCCTGGGTCAGCGACAGTGAATCGAGACCAAGATCGAGGAAGCTCGTGTTCGCCTGCGCGGCACCGATCGTTTCGCCGCTGAGATTTTCGAATAGTTGCGACAGTTCTCGGGCAAGGCGATCGATGCGAGGCGGGGTGCTGGTCGGCTCAGCGTCCTTCGCCACCGAGCCACCCGTGCTGGTGGCAGCGACGACTCTCGCCTCAGTTGTTTTTGCCGCGACCGACATCGGAGCAGCCGCTACGCTTTCGATCCAGTAGCGCTCGCCACGGAAGGGATAGCCGGGCAGGGCGCATTTGCGCCGCGATGTTCCAAAGAGCTTGTTCCACGCAGGTGTTACACCGCGCTTCCAGCATTCGCCGAGGGCGGTCGCGAAATGGGTCGCGTCGTCGTCCGGTTTGCCGGACGGGCCCAGCGATGCGACCGCACGCTCACGACCGTTCGGCAGACTGCGTGCCAAACCGGTCAAGACCTGACCGGGACCGACCTCGAGAAAAATCGTATCCGGTTCACTGAGTGCGTTGCGTGCTGCGTCGACGAAACGAACCGGCGCGCGAATCTGCTTGCACCAATATTCCGGCGAGATGGCGTCGGCATCGCTGATCAACTTGCCGCTGACGCAGGAATAGAACGGTAACGTCGGCGCGTTGAGGCGAATACCAGTGAACGCGGCGCGGAACGTATCGAGCGCGCCGTCCATCAGACGCGAATGAAATGCGTGACTGACGCGCAGGTGCGTGTTGGCGATGCCGGCTGCATCGAGCGATTTTGCGAACGCGTCGATCGCATCGGTGCTGCCAGAAACCACGGTCAACTCGGGTGCATTCAAGGTCGCGATTTCGACTTCGGCGTTCAGGCGCGCCGCGACATCGGCTTCGCTTGCGCGTACGGCCAGCATCGCGCCGGTCGGCTGATCTGCCATTGCCGTGGCGCGCGCGACGACGAGGCGCACTGCATCGGCCAGCGAAAACACGCCGGCCAGCGTCGCAGCGACGTACTCGCCGATGCTGTGGCCAATCATTGCGGCCGGTTCAAGCCCGTATGATTGCCACAATTTCGCGAGCGCGAATTCGACCGCAAAAAGCGCCGGTTGCGTGAAACGCGTATCGGCGAGCGCCGCATCGGCGCCAGCCTCGTCACCAGCAACTTCATCGCCAGCAGCGGGAAGAATCAAGGTGCGCAGACCGCGTCCGAGCAAAGGTGTTGCGAGTGCGCAGACTTCGTCGAATGCTTCGCGATAGACAACCTCGGAATCAATCAATCCGCTCGCCATGTTCGCGTGCTGCGAACCCTGACCGGGGAAACCAAATACGATGCGCGGATTCCCCATGGCGCTCATTGCGTCGACTCGCGCGAGTGCGTTACGTGCGTCGGCGATACTCGATGCAACCACGCATCCACGCACGCCGAGCGGTTTACGGCCCAGCGCGAGCGTGTAGCCGATATCCGGCAAGTCGGTATCGCTGAAGTCTGCGAGGGCGTCAGCGAGTTCGGTTGCACGTCGTTGCAGTGCCTCGTCGTCGCGCGCCGACAACGGCAGCACGACAACCGCACGACCTGAGCTTGCTGGCGTGCGCAGCGGGGCCTCCTCAAGAATGACATGCGCATTGGTGCCACCAACGCCGAACGAGCTGACCCCGGCGCGGCGCGGTTGCGCAGAACGAGGCCAGTCGATCGCGTGATCGGCGACCTTGAATGGCGTGGCGGCAAAATCGATCTCGGGATTTGCGCGGTCGAAATGCAGGGTCGCCGGAATTTTCCCGTGGTGCAGGGCGAGCGCGCTCTTGATCAAGCCGGCGACGCCCGACGCGGCAACCAGATGGCCGAAGTTGCTCTTGGCCGAACCGAGCCAGCAGAACTGCGACGCGTCGGTATCTTCGCGAAATGCACGCGTCAACGCCTCGACCTCGATCGGATCGCCAAGCGCTGTGCCGGTGCCGTGCGCCTCGACATAACCGATCGAATGGGGGGGGGTACCGGCGCTGCTCAGCGCAATGCGAATGGCTGCAGCTTGTCCGCGCACGCTCGGCGCGCTGAAGCTGGCCTTGTCGGCGCCGTCGTTGTTGACGCCTACACCGCGAATGATCGCGAAAATCATGTCGCCGTCGGCAATCGCATCGCTTGCGCGCTTGAGCGCGACGACGGCGCCGC
Source organism: Dokdonella sp. (assembly GCA_039933095.1). Taxonomy (GTDB): domain Bacteria; phylum Pseudomonadota; class Gammaproteobacteria; order Xanthomonadales; family Rhodanobacteraceae; genus Dokdonella. The sequence continues at coordinate 13,972 of JBDTOS010000009.1, read as the reverse complement.
CGGACGAAAATAGCGTGCCGTTGGCATCGGCATCGAATGGCCGGCATACGCCGTCGCTCGACTCCATTCCACCCTCGACCGGCAGATAGCCCGATTCCTGCGGCACTACGATATTGATACCGCCGGCCAGCGCGATATCGCATTGCCAGCTCATCAGCGCATACCAGGCTTGCGCGATCGCGACCAACGATGTTGAGCAAGCAGTGTGGATGCTGAGTGCCGGTCCGTTGAGGCCGATGCGATGGGCAACGCGCGTCGCGACATAGTCCTTTTCGTTGGCCACCATCGCAGCGAATTCGCCGCTGCTTTCGACCAGATCAGGACGCGAATCGACGAGCTTGCGATAGCTGTTGTTCGAAGTGCCGGCGTACACGCCGATGCTGCCGGCGTAGCGTTCGGGATCGACGCCGGCATGTTCGAGCGCGTTCCAGCATAGTTCCAGAAATACGCGTTGTTGCGGATCCATCAGCAATGCTTCGCGCGCGGGGATGCCGAAAAATGCCGCGTCGAAGCGATCGGCGTTGGCGAGCACGCCGCGTGCTGGAACGTAGCGTGGATGATTGCGCAAGTCTGCGGGAATCGACGCATCAAGCTGATCGGCGCGGAAGCGCGTGATGCTGTCGGTCCCGGCAAGAAGATTGGCCCAGTACGCATCGATCGATTCGGCGCCCGGAAAGCGCCCGGCCATGCCGACGATTGCAATGCCGTCAACCGTGCTGCGGGCAGGACTGTTGTCGTTGCGCGTGCTCATCGTGCTGCTCCTGCGCGTGGGCCGAATCGATTTAGTGCCGCGCGTTGTTGTTCGCCTCGCTGGCTCGCCGCTTCAATCGTCGGATCACTCTTCGCGCTGTCTCTTTCGAGCAGTACCACTTGCGCAGCGACGCTCGAGTGTTCATAGATCTGGCTGGCGCTGAGCGCGTGGCCATGCCGACGCAATTCGGTCAGTGCGCGCACGACGGACAACGAACGTGCGCCGAGATCGAACAGGTTAGCGCGCGTGTCGATTTTCTCGACACCGAGTAACTGGCTCCACAGTGCAACGAGTTGCGTCGCGAGCGGTGCATCATCGGGCCAATGAAACTCCGGTTGAGCCGAATGGCGGGCGAGCGCGGCGCGATCGATCTTGCCGCTCGGAGTCGTCGGCAACGCGGCATGAAACAGCCATGCCTGCGGTAGCAGGTAGGGCGCCAGCAGTGCCTCGCAATGGGTACGCAATTGGGGTACGAGCGTCGCTTCGTCGCCATGCAGATCGCGTGGCACGACATGCGCGACAAGGCGTTCGTCGCTGGCGACAACAATCGCTTCAACGACAGCCGGATGACGAGTGAGTACGGCCTCGATCTCGCCAGGTTCGACACGATGCCCGGCGACCTTGATCTGGGTGTCGATACGACCGAGATAGGCGACGCTGCCATCGGCATCGATGCGCGCGAGATCGCCACTGCGATACCAGCGTGCGCCGTCGAGTTCGATGAAACGCTCGGCGGTCAGCTCGGGTCGATGAATATAGCCGGCAGCAAGGCAATCACCACCGATCAGCAGTTCCCCCTCGTTGCCGGTCGCCTGCGCATTCAGCTGCGTATCGACGACGCGCAAGCTGACATGCGGAAGCGGGGTGCCGATCGACGGAAGATCGGGCCACTGTTGCGGCTGGTCGCTCAGTTCCAGCGCCGTAACCACATGGGTTTCGGTGGGACCGTAGTGGTTGTGAAGGCGGCAATTGGGCAGCGCGGTGAACAGCTCCCGGATCGCCGGCGTACTGCGCAATTGCTCACCAGCGGTAACCACATCGCGTAACGTGGCCGGCAGCGATCCCCCGGCCGCGACTGCTTCGGCCAACGCCTGCAGGGCGACATAGGGCATGAACACGCGTTCGATTTGTTCCCGTTCGATCAAGGCAAGCAGTGCGAACGGATCGCGGCGCTCCTCTTCGCTCGGCAGCACCAGAGTGCCGCCGCTGGCGAATGTCGCAGCGATTTCCTGGAACGACACATCGAAACTCAGTGGCGCGAATTGCAATGTACGCGCGGCAGCACCAAGACGTGGATGGGCAACATGCCATGCGATCAAATGCGCGAGCGGTGCAGCGCGCATCGCGACGCCCTTGGGACGGCCGGTCGAACCCGAGGTGAACAATACATAGGCAAGGGAGGCTGCGCCATCGTGCCGCTCGATGCTCGACGATTGAACCGATTCCGATGTCGTTTGCGCCACAGTGCTGGGGTCAAGCCAGACCGTATCTTTCGGTAGATCGAGAAATCCAGCGGGATTGCCATCGCCGAGAATCAGCAACGGCCGACTGTCCTCGACCATCGCCGCGAGGCGCGCTGGCGGGTACGCAAGATCGAACGGAACATAGGCCGCGCCCGTCGCGAGAATCGCCTGAATCGCAATCAACGCTTCGCGGCGGTTGCGGCAGGCGACGCCGATCAAGCTGTCGCGATTTGCACCGTGAGTGCGCAGAATGACGGCGAGCGCATCCACGCGCTGCGCTAGCGACGCGTAGTCGAGCGTGCCGGTAACATCGATCAGCGCCGGCCGATCGGGAGCGGTTGCGGCAAAGTTGCGTATCCACGTTGCCGGATCGAGTGCCGCTGGCGCGCCGGCTACACTGGCCGTGATTTGCGCAGATGTGCCCGGCGACTGATTACTGTCGTTGGCCAACCCGGACCTCGGTTGTCGCGATAGTGCGCTGAACTTCATCACAGCCTTCAAGTCTATGCCAGTGTTGTGTCTGCGTAGCCAGCTGAATGTGGCGTCCGCACACGAATTGCGCGTCAATACGGGACACGGTTACCGTAGAGGATAAGCAATGGTTGTGCCGAACCGCCATCGCGCCCGTATCGACGATCCGTCGTGGCACGCGGCGGGACGCATCGAGTTTCCGTTGGTATTGCCGCGCCACCCGGTTAAGCGACGTATGACGATCGCTCTCGGACAAGTCGTTTTCGCGTTGCGCCGCAATCTCGCGCGCTAATTGCAAGGTGGACAGGAACCGCGCAGATTTTCCGAGCGCACCGCGCTCGCTGCACTCATCGTTCGCCACCGGCGCACGGGGCAGCTCGATCGCCTCGCCAATCTGCACCGCAGCTTCTGGTCGGGCCGTTCGGCCACACGGTTTCATGAGCACACCAATCATCGCTTCGATACGGTGTTCCGTAAACGTCATTACCCGATTGTCGCGCAATTGCAGGCATTGATCGGCGAATCCGGCATCGATACGCTTTGCGAGATCGGCGGTGGATCCGGGCAGGTGCTCGAACACTTGGCGGAATGCATGCCGAATCTGCGGCGATTGATCGGTATCGACCTCAGCGCGGATCAAGTTGCGGGCAATCGTGTCCGCAATCGCGATCCTCGCTGCGAATTCATATGTGCCGACGCGCTGAATTGGGCCGCAGCGAACGCCAGTGGTGGCTGGGCATGGTTTTGCTACGGCGGTGTGCTCGAATTCCTGCCGCAGCGTCGACTCGCTGATTCGCTGCGAGCTTGTGCCGCCAAGCCGCCTGCACTATTCGCGCTCGTCGAACCGTTGGCGGACGATTTCGATTGCGATTGCGAGATCGTATCCCGCCATTTCGGACTCGAACTGACCTCAAGTCATCCCTATTCGAAAATGCTGATCGATGCCGGTTTCAGCGAGGTGTGGCGCATGGAAACGCGCTCTCTCGGGTACCGCTGGTTGCTGTCGATCGCGCGGTGTAGTCGGGTAGCGGGTGCTCCGGTCGCCGGAAACCAAGCATCCGTATCCTGATCGATCAGCTGCGATTCCAGTGCGCGTTTCGGTTGGCGCCGAATTTCTCCGCGAGACCGAAGCAGCCGCCTAGCGTCATCAGATATGCATTCAGCAAGCCGACACTCAGTGCACCATGTCCGCGCCGGCGTTGTTCGGCGCATAGATCGTGGCGGAAGTTGCGCCAGTTATCACCCGCCAGTTGATCGAATGCGATCGAGATCGTCACATCAAGACTGCGCGCCGTGTGCCACCAACCGCAGGGCACGAACAAGGTATCGCCGGGATTGAGGACAACGCTCTGCTTGCGCGCCTGGCGCAATAGCGGGTAGCGCGTGTAGTCGGGATCCTGATGATTCTCGATGCTTGATTGCCAAGGCATTTCCGGTTGCACATAGAGCAGATGTTTCTGGTCCGGCGGGTACAAGGTGAATTCCTTGTGGCCATACATCTGATTGATCCACGCGTGCATATGCAGCACGTCGAAATGCAGATACGGAAACTTGCCGCCGGGTCCGCCGAAGAAAATCTCCAGGTTGTTGACGTAGGCATAGAGTTTTTTCGGCATCAGTGCGTTGGTTTGACGCTCCGGAAGACTGTGCGGAAAACGCGGTAGCACGTCTTTGAGCAGCGGCGGAAGATCGGCTGCGATTTCAAACTTGCACGGATAGGGTGCAGGATGTTCGAGCGTTGATGCTTCCAGCAGATCCATCAGTTCGCGTAGTGCATAGTCGCGGCCCTTCACGCGCACGCGCTGGTCGCCATAATGAGTGCGGAAATAATCGGGGCTGGCGAGATCGTGAATCGGCCATGGACGCGTGACATCGTTCATGATCACCGGCTTGCGCGGGTTGCGGTAGCGCTTGATGAACTCGTTGGCGGTGAGACCGCTACGGCGATCGACCCAGCTCTCTTCGCGAACGGGATCCGTCGCCGAAGACTCCATTGTCAAGGTCGATTGAATGCTCATGGATCTGATTCCGACTTGCCCGAGACCATGTGGACGACGGGAGTTTCCCGTTGACTCAAGATCCTGCAATCGAACATGCGGTGCAATCGGCACGACTCGCCAGCGTGGACGGCGTGTAGAATCGGCGCGAAGTCTGGCTGCTGCTCGCGGGATCGGATACTGCGCATTGGCTGCCGAGTTCCATCGTCAAGGGGATTACCGTGACCGAGCAGACGCCGAGCAACTCGACCGAAGCGCCACTCAGAGCGCACGACACCGTCGCGCCCCGCTTCAGTATCGTAATCCCGACTTTCAACCGACGCGAGCGCGTTCTGCGCGCAATTGATCACGTTCTGCAACAAGCCGAGGCCGGTCCTGTACAGATCGTGGTCGTCGACGACGGGTCCACCGATGGTACGGCGGACGCGATTGCGCAGCAGTACCGTGGCAATTCCGCCATCGAAGTGATCGTTACCGCCAATCGCGGCCCGTCCGCAGCGCGCAATACCGGCATCGGACTGGCGCGCGGCGAACTCGTCTGTTTTCTCGATTCGGACGACTGGTTTCGCCAGGACACTCTGGCCCTCGTTGCACGGGTGTTCGAGCGTTGGCCCCAATTGCGTTTCGTCAGCATCGAAGGTCGCCGCGAGCCGATGAAGGGACCGGTATCGAGCGTCGACAACAACGGAGGCATCGTGCGTCCGGATTGCCCAGGCTGGAATTCCCCGGGATTTCGCCATTCGACGATCCGTGAGGAAACATTCGAATTTTCCGGTTCGAGCGGGGAATCGGAGTGCGACGTTTTGATCGGCGATCTGTTTCCAGCCATCGTCCACGGCGATATGTTCTATCTTTCCGGACTGTTCATTCGTCGCGAAGCAATAGCAATTGCAGGCCCGTTCAACGAAGACTATTGGTTGTTCGAGGACTGGGACTTCCACGCACGCCTGTGCCTGCAAAACCCCGGTGGCTACGTCGGCCATATCGGATTTTGTCGCGAGACAGGAAGCGGCGATCAGTTGTCGCGACGCATGTCGATGCAGCGAAATGCAGCGATGCACCTGCGCATCCTGCGCAACTTGTCGGCGAATGCCGCGCTTGAACGACGCAGCGACTACCAGAGTCATGTGCTGCGCGCGCGCGCCGATGCGCATTATTGGCTGGGTCGCTGCCTGCTCGGCGGTGAGCGACCGAAATTGCGGCAGGCACGCAAGTGTCTGCTTGCATCCTTGCGTCAGGGACACAAGCCGGTGAAAAGTATTTATCTGATCGGCATGAGTCTGCTGCACAGAACACGAGCCATCGGCTGACCGCGTTCGCGAAGGCAACGACGGCTCCGTGTGAATCATCACAACAGCGCTTAGCGCGCGCCGCGCCCGAACAGGACGATCTCGACGGTCTGAATCAGAATAAACAAATCCAGCAGTAGGTCGTGGTTCTTGACGTAGAACAGGTCGTAGGTGAGCTTTTCGGCAGCGTCTTCTTCCGACGCGCCATAGGGATAGTTGAGCTGCGCCCAGCCAGCCAGACCCGGTTTTACGCAGTGGCGTAACTGGTAGTAGCGAATTTTCTGGCTCAACTGATTGACGAATTGCGGGCGTTCCGGGCGCGGACCGATAAAACTCATGTCGCCGCGCAGCACGTTCCACAATTGCGGGAGTTCGTCTAGCCGGGTCTTGCGAATGATGCGACCAACGATAGTCACGCGCGCATCGCCCTTGGTCGCCCAGCGCGCGACGCCATCTTTCTCGGCATCGGTGCGCATGCTGCGAAACTTGATCAAGTGAAAGGTCTTGCCATGGGCACCGACCCGCTCCTGGCGATACAGGACCGGCGCGCGCGCGCCCGATTCGAGGCGGATTGCCAGCGCCGTGATCAGCATCAGCGGCCAGCTCAGCAGGAGCACAATGCTCGCCGTGAGCATGTCGAAACCGCGCTTGCTGACGCGACGCATCGGTGAGGCATCGAAACCTTGTGAGAATACCAGCCACGACGGCTCGGTCAGACCGAGATTGACGCTGCCAAGTTCGCGTTCGAAAAACGTCGCAAGGTCGGTGACGCTGATGCCGAGTTGCTTGCATTCAAGCAATTCCTCCATCGGCAGACGTCCGCGCCGATCATCCGGACCAACCACGATTTCGGCAATCTGCATCTTGCGCGCATAGCTGGCCAGTCCGTCGCCTGCGGACAGAATGCGTTCTGCAGGTACCACGTAAGGCTCGCCATCAATCGGCAGGAAACCGACCAGATTGAATCCACGCCGATCGACCCGGCGGCGCATGCGCTGAGTGACCAGTGCCGCTCGCCGACCGGTGCCGAGCACAAGTACGCGACGCTTCAGCACATCGACATCGACCAGGCGCATGAACAGCGTGCGGAAGCTCGCAATCATGAGCAGGGCGATCAAAAGCGCGAGTCCAGCGACACCGCGTCCGACGTGCAGCTGCGGAATTGCGTAATAAACAACGGCAAGCCCGGCGCTACCGAGCGAAAAGCCGATCGTCTGGCGCGCCAGCATGCCGAACCAACCCTCGCGCATGCGTGGCTGGTACATGCCGAGCGCGGCCATGGCGAGCACGATCATGCCGCCGAACACCAAGGCGCGAACGGGCAGCAGAAACGAGAATTCGACCAGCGACTTCGGGTCGTCCCAGAAACGCAGATGCATGGAGATCCACAACGACGCGGTCAGCAGCAACAGTTCGCACACCGCAAGGAGGACGAGCCAGCGGGTTGCTTGTTCCCGAATGAAACGCAGCATCCAGCCGTCCGCTTTCGGATGCGCAGCGCTGTCGACCAGATTCGGGATCGGCTCGGCGACAAGTTCTTCCGTTCGCATGTTGATCTGCTTCATTCCAGGTTCCGCACCAATAGGTACAGAACCGTATGCGAATCCTGTGCCAGCGATTCAATCCATGGCCTCAATGGCGGTTTTACCTGCTATCGCCGCACCTTGCGGGCGGAGTGCGACGTCAGCGATACGATGCCCATGCGGCGGACCTTGGCTGACACCGGCCGATATACGCAAGGCCCATTATGGCTGTCACATGTTGACGATTGAAGTCACGCCCGCCGAGGCTCGCTACGCAGATGGTTTGACGCGTAGCGAGAATATTCGAACTGTTGCGACGTACCTCGATTCCCTTACATCGGTCGCGTTGGCGTCACCTGCTCGATCACCTTGAATTCACCTTCGATCGCGTCATCTGGATTGGCCCTGCTGCGCGGCGTCGGACCGTGCGTGAAATGACGCCGGATTGTGGCCGCGATGAACATGGCAATTGCCGCAAACGCCACCACGACGAGGGCGAGCAGGCCGAAAGCCAGCAGCACCGCAGCACCGAACACCACGACGATGACGCGAAGTAGTGGATGCTGCAATTTTGGCATGGAATACCAGTGGATATTCAATGGCTTGCTCCTCGATAAGGCAGACTGCGCAAGGGTCCGAAGATGCCTCAGGTATAGTGAATGCATCGTCAACGACACCAGCGTGTTGGCTTGGAGTCTACCATTACCGATTCAATTCCCCTTTGTCGTGTGGGCGATATTCCCGATGGTGGGGCGATCGCGGTCTCCACCTTTCTTGCCGGCGATCCGCTCGACCTGATTGTCCTGCGCGAAGGCGATCGCGCTGTCGCGTATTGCAACGAGTGTCCGCACGCCGGTAGCCGGCTCGACTGGGCGCCGGGCCGATTTCTGGTCAAGGATGGACGCATTGTCTGCGCGGTGCATGGGGCGACGTTCGCGACGGCGACCGGCGCGCGCATCGCCGGACCCTGCAGCAACGGGCTCGTCGCGGTTCCGCTGCGTCTGGATGGGGACAGAGTGTTTGTCGCCGGCCCGCCGCTCAGCCGCGCTGGAACAGCAGGTTCACGGTAACCAGCAGGGTGACCAGCATCAACACGGTAAGCGGTAGGCCAACGCGCACGAAATCCATGTTGCGATAACCACCTGGGCCGGCCACGACCAGCAACACCGGATTCGCTCCTGGGAGTAGGAACGAGTTCGATGTCGAGATTGCGACGATCAGGGCAAACGCCGCTGGATTGCCGCCCGATGCGAGCGCGATATTGATCGCCATCGGCACCATCATCACGGCGGCACCGACATTCGAAATCACCTGTGCGAGCAGCAGCGACATCACCGCTATGCCTGTCTGCAATACCCACGGTGGCAGGCTTCCGAAATACACCATAGTCTCCTGCGCAATCCATGCCGCCGTGCCGGTCGAATCCATTGCCCACCCAAGCGGGATCAGACAGGCGAGGATAAAGATCGTCTTCCAGTTGATCGCGTGATAGGCCTCGTCCATGTTGAGCACGCCAGCCAGCAGCATGCCGACTGCGCCGGCCATCATTGCGACCGCGAGCTTGATATCGGTGAACAGGCCAAGCCCGAGAGCGAGTCCGAAGAAGAACGCCGCATGCCAGATCTTGCTCGGGCGCTGCTCCTCTTTCGGATAGTCGGTGACGACGACAAAATCGTGTGACTCGGCCGCGAGCGCCAGATCGCGCCAGAATCCATGCAGCACCAGCGTATCGCCCGGCTTGAGTGCGATCTTGCGCACGTCCTCACGAAAAACCTCGCCACCGCGCGTCACTGCAAGCACGCTGATGCCGAAATGCTTACGCAGACGGATATCACCGACCGCCTGGTTTACCCAGCGCGAATTCGGCGGAATCACTGCTTCGGCAATACCGGCGCGGGTCGGATTGAACATGTCGCCGAAGTTGCGCAGCCGTCCTTGCACACTGCACAACTGGTTGTTGGCGAACTCATCCACCGTGCCACGCGCGCCGAGCACACCTATCACGCTGCCAACCCAGATCATCTGATCGGCTGGTGGTGCGAGGCGCGCTTCGTTGCCGGTCTTTAGTGCAAGGATCAATGGCGCACCGCGCAACTGTTCGGCTTCACCGACGCTCATGCCGACCAGCGGGCTCTCCGCGCTCACGGTCAATTCGCAGACGTCGCCATCGATGCCGTAGGTTTCGGCGAAATAGCTCTCCGTGCGCCCGGGCGTGACTTTCTGTTTTTCTTCTTCGGCCGGCAACAAGCGGCGTGTGAACAGGGCGAAGTAGCCGAGGCCGACCAGCAAAAGCGAAATGCCGATCGGCGCAATCGCAAACAGCTTGAATGGCTCAATGCTTTGCGCACCTGGCGGCAGATTGCGATTCGTGCTTAGGATCAGATCGTTGAGCAGGATCAGAGTCGAATTGGAGATCATCGTCATGTTGGTTCCGCACAGGATGCAGAACGCCATTGGCAACAGCAGTCGCTTGAGCGGCACACCGGTACGTGCGCTGACGCGGCTGACGACGGGCAGGAATAGTGCAGCGAGCGCCTGACTCTGGACGATTGCAGAAAGACCGCCGACGATGCCGTTGATCAGCAGCGACAGGCGCGTCTCGACCCCGCCGGCAACGCGCATGATGAACGCGGCAGCCTTGCCCAGCACACCGGTGCGATCGAGGCCGGCCCCCATGATCATTACCGCAATCAGCGAGATCACTGCATTGCCGGCAAAACCCTCGAACAGCTGATCGACCGGCATCAATCGGGTGATACCGATAGCGACGATTACCAGCAAGGCGACGAGATCGGTGCGAATCCACTCGAGCACCAGCATCACCACCGTAAACGCCAACAGACCCAGCACCAGCATCATGTCAGTGGTGAGGGTGAGGCCGGATTCCATGATGTTGGGTTCTTAGGTTCCGACCGCTGGGGAGAGAATTACGCGTTGATCAACTATCGACGCGGCGCGAGTAGAGCAAATCGTGCACGCCGTGTCCAAGACGCAGGCCACGTTGCTCGAAGTGCGTTTCGATGCGCCATGCGGGAGCACTCGCGAGAAACTGCCCAGCCCCGACGCAATTGTCCCACGTCGGAGCTGCTTCAAGCACATCGCGCATTTGGGTCGCGTATTCTGCCCAGTCGGTGGCCAGATGCAGGAGCCCTCCGGGTGCCACGCGCGCTGCGACAAGCGCCAAGAATTCGGGCTGGATCAGACGACGTTTGTGGTGGCGCTTTTTCGGCCACGGATCGGGAAAATAAATCCGCACCTGAGCCAGCGCGCCCGGCGCAATTTCATCGCGCAGAACTTCGACCGCATCATGGTTGTACAAGCGTACGTTATCCAAGTCGTGCGCAGCCAATGCATTCATGAGGCGGCCTACGCCCGGCCGATGCACCTCGATGCCAATGAAGTCGTGCTCCGGTTCGGCCCGCGCCGCGTGCAGCAATTGCTCGCCATTGCCAAAACCGATTTCCAGTATTCGCGGTGCGTCGCGCTTGAACTCCGCATTGAAGGCGCGCGTGCTGCCGCGATAGTCGAGTCCGAAGCGCGGCCAGTGCGCTGCAAACGCGCGCGCCTGGGCAGGCGTGATACGTCCCTGACGCAGGACGAAACTACGCACTGCGCGTTGGGAATTTTCCGGAGCGGCACGATCGCATCGCTGCAATTGACCAGCACTCGGTTTGGGTATCGATTCCCTGGATAAAACCGGATTCAAGGGAACCGTATCAGATAAGGCCATCAATCGGACTCGACGCCGACGCATAGCGCTTACGCGGAATTCGTCCGGCGAGAAATGCAGCGCGCCCCGCAGCAACCGCAAGTTTCATCGCATGGGCCATGAGAACGGGATCGCGCGCGCCGGCTATCGCGGTGTTCATCAACACGCCATCGCAACCGAGTTCCATCGCAATCGCGGCATCCGATGCGGTGCCGACTCCGGCATCAACCAGGACAGGTACCTTGGCGTTCTCGACGATTTCGAGCAGGTTGTAGCGATTCTGGATACCGAGCCCCGAACCGATCGGCGCAGCTAGCGGCATCACGGCAACACAACCGATTTCTTCCAAACGCTTCGCCAGCACCGGATCGTCGCTGGTGTAGACCATGACCTGAAAACCCTCGGCGACGAGTTGTTCGGCGGCAGCGAGCGTCTGCACGACATCCGGAAACAGCGTGCGTTGATCGGCGAGTACTTCGAGCTTCACCAGCGTGCGGCCGTCGAGCAATTCGCGCGCCAGCCGACAGGTGCGCAAAGCATCATCGGCGGTGAAACACCCGGCGGTATTGGGCAGGATTGTGTAGCGATCGGGCGGCAATACGTCGAGCAGATTCGGCTGGCCGGGATCCTGGCCGATATTGCTGCGACGGATTGCAACGGTGACGATTTCCGCTTCGGCCGCTTCCGTCGCGCGTCGGGTTTCGTCGAGATCCTTGAACTTGCCGGTGCCGGTCAGCAGGCGCGATCGATAGCGCTTGCCGGCGATCACAAGCAAGTCGTCGTGGTCAGTATTCGCCATCGAATTCATCGTGCAGAAAGTGGAGTGAGCGCTGAAAGGCGACAACGGCGTAGGCAGAGTGGCATCGCTAACCGCCGCCAATCGCATGGACAATTTCGACCTGATCGCCGTCCACAAGTCGATGTTCGCCATGCAGGCTGCGCGGCACGATATCCCGGTTGACCTCGATTGCAACGCGGCGCTCGGCAAAGCCGGCCAACTCAAGCAGTGCGCACACGTTGCTATCGCCCGGAATTTCGCGCTCTTCGCCGTTGAGCAGGATTTTCATTCCCCATTGTAACCGGCGTTGTTTCGCTCCGGGTCACCATGTAGGGGACTGATCGGCGACATATCCAATCAGGATAAGGAAACGGGCCGATCGCTGTTGCGATCGGCTCGAGATGTTTCCAAAAAAGACATTCTGCGTTGCACTGATTTCGTCAGCGTCGATTTCGTTAACGATGATCGCCGTTGTCCTTGTCCTTTTGCCTGCGATCTTCGTGTTGTCTTTGGGCTGGCGGTGGTGGTTGCGCCGCAGGAGGTTGCGCTTGTTGCTGACGCTGCTGCTGGATTTCGTTACGTCGCAACTGCTGTTGTTGTTGTTGCTGTTGAACTTGCAACTGGCGTTGTTCGTGTTGCTGAGCCTGCTGGACTTGCTGCTGACGCAGCGCGTTCTGCTGTTGCATAAGCTGCTGGCGATTGTCACTGACAGGCGCGGCTGTGCGCTGGACTGGTGGCGAGGCAAGTCGCTCGGCGGGCTGCTGGTGATCTGCGTTTTCGCGGCGCAGACGCTGATATGCTTCACGTTGCGATTCCTGCGGGTCGGGCGATGCTCCTGTTCGCTGGCGTCCGAGATCGGGCCGTGTCGTCGCGTTCGGTTTTTGCAGTTGGCGTGCAGTCGGTTCGCGCAACACTTGCTGCTGCGCCGCGTTGTTCTGTTCGCGTGGACGCTCGCGCCCCGAACGTTGCGGAGTTTCAACAGCACGATCCGGCGGCGCTATATTGTCGTGCAATCGGCGATTCTGCGGTGCGAAACGACTGGACGGGAGATCCTCGCGCAAAGGCTGAGCTGGGCCGGGCGCAGTTGCTCGCTCGGTGGTGGGGTCGGGTTTCGCTGGCTGTGTGCGATCAGCATGAGCAGCCGGTGCCGGGTTGCGGAGTTCAGCAGGACGCTGGCCAAAGCGGCTGCGATCTGTATTTCGACGATCTGCGGCGGCGGCTCCGCCTTCGCGGGCGTCGGGTAGTGCCATGGGCTTGGCGCCCGCCGCTACCACCCGCACGCGTTCGGCAGCAGCGCTTCGCTCGCCGCGCAATTGATTCAGTGCTTCACTATCCAGCGGTTGGCCGCCGTTGCGTGCGATCGCTGCCTGCCTCTGCGAGAACGGGACAACGGCAGGCGCTGCCGCGCGCCCGATGACTTGGCGATCGGCAATCGCAACCGGCGGTTTCGCAACGCGGCCAATGCCGGCACGTGCGAGGCTCGCCGCGACTGGAGTAACCGCGATCCGATTGACCACTTCGGCTCGCGCCAGCGCGTCACGGTCGAGGCGCATGCGTGCGTCGCCTACAGGGCGGGCGTTGCGGAACACATTTTCCGGCACTGCGGTCACCGCGCGATGGTCGCGTCGATAGGCATAGTCGACATTGGTCGGACGTCCGTTCGAATAGTTGTTGTAGACATTGGTGATGTAGGTGTTGTTGATCACCGTTGTATTGCGGATGTTCGCGTAGTTGACGTTACCGAAGTAGTTGCGCGAACTGCGGTACCACGGCACAAACACATCGCGCGGACCGAGCGGAAACCAGCCGATCGGCCTGCCCGACGAAATGCCGATGTTCCAGTTGTTGCCGCCGACGAAGGCGACCAGCGCCGGGCAATAGACCGCGCGATGCTGACGCGGGCCCGGAATCCAGCCCCAGCGCGAACCGATGTAGGCCCAGCGGCCATAGTGAAAAGGCGCGAAACCCCACGCGTAGGAATCGACCCAGGT
>JBDTOS010000008.1:0-23204 GCA_039933095.1 Dokdonella sp. | reverse complement strand
GACTGCCTTGTCTGATTGGACCATCCTGTGTGATTTCGACGGTACCGTCAGCGTCGAGGACGTCACCGACTCGCTGCTGGTGCGCTTTGCGCGCCCTGGCTGGCAGGTGCTTGAGGATTCCTGGCGCAGCGGTCAGATCGGTTCGCGCGATTGCATGGCCGGGCAGATCGCCCTGCTTGACGCGCAACCCGCCGAGATCGACGAGCATCTGGAAACCATGCCGATCGATCGCGTTTTCCCGGAGTTTGTCGACGCCGCGACGCTAGCCGACGTACCGCTGTGGATTGTCAGTGACGGGCTCGACTATGCGATCCGCAACGTGCTCGATCGGCACGCGCTTGGGTGGTTGCCGATCGTCGCGAACCAGCTCGATCGCACCGCAGAAGGTCGCTGGCGGCTCGCGTTTCCATTCGGCAATCCTAGCTGCAGCGTCAACAGCGGCACCTGCAAGTGCGCACGTGCGGCGCGCGCGCGGCAAACCCGGCCAAAAGTATTGTTGATCGGAGACGGCACGTCGGATTTCTGCGTTGCCGAGCAGGCCGACATGGTGTTCGCCAAGCACCGATTGATCGAACATTGCCGTGCCGCCGGCATCCCCTATGTACCGATCACCGGATTTGCCGACGCGATTGATCTGTTGCCGGCGCTGCTGGCCGGCGACATCGCCGCGCACGTACACGGCGGCGACGCGGTTTCCGCCGATCGCACGCAACTACCTTCCTCGCCAACTGACTCTCTCGATGAACAAACTTCACATGCCTGACACGATGGATTTCACCAGCGCGAGCGCCGAATCGGTGGCGCTGCGCGACGCGGCCATGCTGGCCGACGAGGCGCGTTATTGCTCGTTTGGTGACACCGTGCACTATGCCGATCCGCCAAAAATATTCGATTGTTGCGACGGCAGCTATCTCTACGACGGCACCGGCAAACCGTTTCTTGATTTGCAGATGTGGTACTCGGCCTGCAATTTCGGTTACGCCAACGAGCGCTTGAACAACGCGCTCAAACGTCAGATCGATACGCTGCCGCAGGTGGCGAGTCAGTATCTGCACCCGACCAAGATCGAGCTGGCCAAGACCATCGCCGTCGATGCCGAACAGAAATGGGGTAATGCCGGACGCGTGCATTTCAATGTCGGCGGCGCGCAGTCGGTCGAGGACTCGCTGAAAGTGGTGCGCAACGCGACGGGCGGCAAGAGTCTGATGTTCGCGTTCGAAGGGGGCTATCACGGGCGCACGCTGGGTGCGTCGGCGATTACCTCGTCGTACCGGTATCGCCGCCGCTATGGCCATTTCGATCGCGCCCAGTTCATCGAATTTCCGTATCACTTCCGCGGCCCCAAGGGCATGTCGAAAGAGGAATACGGCGAACACTGCGTGGCCAAGTTCGAACGCTTGTTCGAGACCGAATACAACGGCGTGTGGGATCCGAAAGCCGGGCAGTGCGAATACGCCGCGTTCTATATCGAACCGATCCAGGGCACCGGCGGGTATGTGATTCCGCCGCCGAACTTCTTTATCGGGTTGAAGCGCGTGCTCGACAAGTACGGCATCCTGCTCGTCGTCGACGAAATCCAGATGGGTTTCTATCGCACCGGCAAGCTGTGGTCGATCGAGCATTTCGGGGTCAAGCCTGACATTCTCGTGTTCGGCAAAGCGCTCACCAACGGCCTCAATCCACTCGCCGGCATCTGGGCGCGCGAGGAATTGATCAATCCGAAAGTGTTTCCGCCCGGATCGACGCACTCGACATTTGCATCGAACCCGCTCGGTACGGCGGTGGGTCTCGAAGTCATGAAGATGTTGGCCGAAACCGACTACGAGGCGATGATCATGGCCAAGGGAGCGCAGTTCCTCGATGGGCTCAAGGACCTGCAAAAACGCCATCCCGAGATTGGAGATGTCGATGGCCTTGGATTGGCCTTGCGTGCCGAGATTTGCGAGGCCGATGGATTCACGCCGAACAAGAAACTGCTCGATCGCATGTTCGACATGGGCCTTGAAGGCGATCTCGATCACGATGGCAAGAAGATCGGCTTGGTGCTCGATGTCGGCGGCTACTACAAGAACGTCATCACATTCGCGCCGTCGCTGCATATCAGCAGCGAGGAAATCGATCTCGGCATAAAGCTGCTCGATCAGTTGCTGACGCGGGCGAAAAAACTCTGATATCGAGATTCAGCCCCTCGTCCCGCGTGGGAGAGGGGTTGATGAGAGGGGAAACTACGCGGCATGACCGGTCATGTCTGCTGCGTTGCGAGCGTTGCGCCGGGCGACAGAGAAGAGATTCCCCGCAATCAGCGATTGAGCGCAGAATTACCCGTGGCGACAGAAGCGGGGGCATCGATGCCAAGCGAACGCTGGCGGCAGATTGAACAGATTTTTGCTGACGCTCTGGATCAGCCCGTCGCGGCGCGCAGCGCATTCCTTGATCGTGCCTGTAACAACGATTCGGCTCTGCGCAATGAAATCGATGAACTCCTGTGCGCACATGCGACGCCGGGCGTCCTCGATAGCGCCGCTGCGACGCCCCGCGTTGCCAAGCCGATCGCATCGCTCGCGCCGGGCACGGATCTCGGGCATTGGCGCATCGACAAGCTCATTGGTCGTGGTGGCATGGGCGAAGTCTATGCAGCCCATCGCGCCGACGCGGGGTTCGAGCAACGCGCTGCGCTCAAGCTGCTGCGTTACGAAGCCGCCGGACAGCTTGATCGGTTCCATGCTGAGCGGCAGATTCTGGCGCGGCTCGAACATCCCGGCATTGCCCGATTGCTCGATGGCGGCACCACCGCCGATGGACGCCCGTATACCGTCATGGAATACGTCGAGGGGTGTTCGCTGACGGTTCATTGCAACGAAGATCATCTGTCGCTGCGACAACGATTGGCGCTATTCGGACAGGTCTGCGACGCCGTCGCCTTCGCCCACCGCAACCTTGTGGTTCATCGCGATCTGAAACCCGACAACATCCTCGTCGATGCGAGCGGTGCAGTGAAACTGCTCGATTTCGGAATCGCAAAACTCATCGATGCGGCCACGTTGCCACGCGACGACGATCACACGGTTGCGCCGTTCACACCGGACTACGCTGCGCCGGAGCAGATCAGCGGCGAAGCGGTTACCACAGCAACCGACGTGTACGCGCTCGGCGTACTGTTGTTTGAACTGCTGACCGGTGAGCGTCCGCTGCGCACGCGCGGGCTGCCGTCGAATCAGGCCATGAGCTTGCTCCTTGATCGCACCGCACCGGCGCCGAGCAAGCTTGCGTCAGGTAACCGTGACTCACCGTTGCCGGCACGCCTGCTGCGCGGCGACCTTGATGCGATCGTTGCCAAGTGCCTGCGCAAGGAACCCAGCCACCGCTACGAGACCGTCAATGGCCTCAAACTCGATATCGAACGCCATCTGCGTAATGAACCGGTGTTGGCGCGCGAAGGTGCCCGCCTGTATGTGGTCAGTCGATTGTTGCGCCGCTACCGATGGGCGGTTGCCGCAGTTCTCGTCGTGGTCGTTGCGCTGGGCGTGGGGCTGGCTGGAACTTTGTGGCAGGCACATCGGGCGGAAAGTGCAGCAGCACGCGCGACGGCGACCAAGGATTTCCTGCTCGGACTGTTTCGCGCCAACGATCCGCGCTTTGCCGCCGACAAGCCCAAGAGCGAGATAACGGCCAAGGAGTTGCTCGATATCGGCAGCGAACGCATCGAGAGCGAATTCGAAGGTCAGCCCGATCTGCAAATCGAGCTGCTGGGGATGACCGCAGACATCTATGACAACCTCGCCGAGGACGACCGTTATCAGAGCTTGCAGAACCGACGTGTCGAGCTTGCGCAGCAACGCTATGGCCCGAACGATCCGATTGTGCTGGACGCGCTGATCAGCGAGGCCGAGGCGACCGTCTATCGACAGGACTACCCGCGTGCCGGACAATTGCTTGATGAGGTGGACACGCGGCTTAATGCCTCGGGTCAGAACGACAGCCTGCTACGCGCACGCTGGTGGCTGGTTCGTTGGGAGCTGCTGCATTCAAGGGGCGCAGACCAATCTGCTTTGGGCGACGCGAGCGATCATGCGATTGCACTGTACGGCCGCCTCGCACCGACCAGCAACGACTTCGGCTACGTGCTCGGCTTGAAGGCGGATGCCTACACGCGTGTCGATGACCCAGAGGCGGCGAAACGCTACTTCGACAACGCCATTGCCGTGCTTGAGATGGCCAAGGATCGCAGCGACATCGATCTGCTGACCCTGCTCAAGAATTCCGCCGAGAATCTCGAAAACCTCGGCGATTTCACCGCTGCGGAGGCAGCCTATGTGCGTGCCGAAGATCTGGCGCGCAGAACCAGCGGCGAAGGGTCGCCCAAGTACTGGCTGGCACGTGCGTACCATGCGCGCCTGTTGCACCGACATGGCGAACGCGAGCGTGCCGATGTCCTGTTCAAGCAGATGATGGAGGTGATACCCGCCACATGGTCGTCCACCAACGAAGACGCCTGGGCACGCGGCGAATATGCCGATCGGCTTGCCGTCGATGGTCGCACCGACGAAGCAATACCGATACTTCAGGCGACCCTGCGCAGTTACCAGGAGCGTGGCCACGGCGGCAGTCTTGCTGTCTGGCGGCTCGATCTCGGCGACGCTTATGATCGGGCTGGACGCAGCAGCGACGCGCGCACGATGCTCAAGCAGGCGCTGGATGAAGTTCTCGCATCCAACAATGCAACCCTGAAGCGAAAGCTCCGATTTCGCGAGCGTTGGGCACGCTTCCTGCTCGATCACGCCAAACCTGACGATCCGGATTTCAGCGAGGCGGCAGATATTCTTGATGATCTCGCTCGAACCTCTGCGGAACATCCGTCAAGTGAGTTGGTGCTCGTCCACTCCGGACAAGCGCGTGTGGCCTTGGCTCGCGGCGATCGGGGCGCCGCGAAACGGCTCAACGATAGTGCTCTGACGATGCTGGAGAACCTTGAAGAACTCCATGATGTGCGCCTGGAACCACAGCTATGGCTAGTGCAGAGCCGGATCGAGCTCGCTCAGGGCGACAACAGCAGCGCAGCCAGTTGGGCGCACAAGGCACTGACCGCAAGCCGGCGCTATGACGCGCCATCCAGCCCCGCCATCGTCGAAGCCGAGCAGGCCGTCATCTCTGCTGGATCGGTCCACCCACGCTAGCAACTCGCTTCGTGGCACAAATGGACGCGCCTGTTAGACCTCTGCCGCCATTTCACGATGCAGCCAAGCGCGCGCGAGCGCCCAGTCGCGCCGGACGGTGCGCTCGGAAATACCGAGCGCCAGGGCAGTATCCACTTCGTCATAGCCGGCGAAATAGCGGCACTCGACCACTTGCGCCAATCGCTCTGATTCCTGCGCCAGCCGATCCAGCGCGTCATTGAGCGCGACTACAGTCGAATCCTCGTCAACCATCACATCGAGGCCGCCGGTCAACGAAACATGCGGGGCACCGTCACCACGTTTGTCGGCGAGTCGCGCCACGGCGTGGTTGACCAGCGCGTGGCGCATCGCCAACGCCGCCGCCCGGATGAAGTGCGCATCGGTATTCCAGCCCTTGCTGCCGCGCAGTTTCAGGTAAGCCTCATTGACCAACGCCGTGGTTTGCAAGGTTGCCCCGGCACCGACGCGGCTGCGTTCGCGATGAGCGACGCGCTTGAGATCCTCGTAGAACAGCGGGATGAGTTCGTCCGCGAGCGCACGCACGCCGGCAGGCAAGCCGTCGTCCCATGGCGAAGCCTGGGCGGATGGCGATTCGGGAGCAGTCCGATCCATCGCGGAATCATACCGCCGACGATGGCCGGATTTCGCGCTATTTCCGGTTAGGGATGGGTGAGGGGTATTGCTGCGGAGATTGCAAGCTCGACAAAGGCCCGCCATTTCGCTAGACGAGACAGGACCATGAAAATCGCCTCTGAAAACTTGAGACTTGCGCTGATCACGTTCTGCTGCCTGGCGGCTGTCTCGCTGGCCGAGCGTGCACGTGCCGACATCACCTACATCGTCGACAGCACGCTCGATCAGATCGACGACGATATCAGTGACGGTGTATGCCACACCGTCGCGGACACTTGCACTCTACGAGCAGCTGTCATGCAGGCAAACGTCATAACCGGCCCCGGCGTCACTATCGAGTTGCCGTCCGGAACGTACCTTCTGACTAGACCGCCAGCGGGTACAAATGGGGACAGCAACGGCGATTTGAATATTACAGCTCCGCCAGCAGGCAATACGACAACCGTAACAATTTCCGGTGCCGGCTCCGAAAACACAATCATTGACGCCAATCAGCTTGATCGAGCAGTGTCGGTTGCTTCTGGTCGTACAGCGACGCTACACGCGATCAGCATAACCCGTGGATTTATCGCTGGCAGCGGTGCCGGGGGAGCAATTTCGAACGCGGGAAATCTTACTGTTCAGGGCTGTCGACTAATCGGGAATATTACTGGATATGGCGGAGCGATAAACAACTACGGAACAATCCTCATTACCGAATCCACTTTGTCAATGAATACCGCTACGCTCCGGGGAGGAGGGATACATAGTTTTGGTTTATCCGCCTCGGCTCCAGCGATGACAAAAATCAATCGTTGCACAATTGATTCAAATATCGCGTCTCTGGGCGCAGGCATATTCGATGATTTCAGCTTCGTATCTATCATTGGTACGACGATTGCGGACAATCGTGCGGACTCTCTGGGTGGCGGGGTCTATAACATTGGTGGAGCGAATCCTGCCACGCTCAACATCTATAGCTCAACAATAGTCAACAACGAAGCCGCACACAATGGTGTCGCTTCAAGCGGATCTGGTGGCGGAATCTTCAACGGCACATCCGGTACAAGCAACATTCGCAACACCTTGATCGTCGGAAACTACCGATATGACACGCGAGTAGCAGACGACTGCAAGGGTAGTTTGTCGGCTTATGGGTTTAATCTTTTTTCGACAATTTCAGCATGTGCGGTAGCCAATTCGTTAAATTACGGTTTGCTCAATTCAATTGAGGCGATTGGTCCCTTACAATATAACGGCGGGCCGACACTAACCGCAGCTCTCCTACCGGGTAGCAATGCGATTGACGCCGCCGGTGCGGGTGGTTGTATTGACTCCGGCGGAAATTTAATAGTGACAGATCAGCGTGGTTATGCGCGTATTTTCGGCGATAGTTGTGATATCGGTGCTTACGAATATGGATCGTTCGATCCGGAAGATGTGGTCTACAGCAGTGGGTTTGATTAGGAAATGCCAATGAGAATGCCACGAAGTAAGGGAATTATGTCCCATCTGAATACTATGAGTGCAACGAGGCCGGAGGCCGACGGTCGTTCGGCGAGCCAATCGCAGCGAGTCGCGTACCCGGACTGGGTGCGTGCCTGCCTGATTTTTTCGGTTTTCTTGACGATGCCGGTTCGTGCCGGTACGTTCACGGTGATCAACACCGCCGATGCCGGTCCCGGCAGCTTGCGTCAGGCGATTCTTGATGCGAACGCCACGCAAGTGACCGGCGGTACGGGCTGTGCCCCGCACGACATCACGTTTGCGATTCCCGGTGCCGGTCTGCACACGATCCAGCCGCTGTCGGCGCTTCCTTCGTTCGATATCGCCATCACCTTGAATGGCTATACCCAGCCTGGGTCGATGCAGAACAGCTTGAACCAGGGCAGCAATGCGGTGATCGCGATAGAAGTTGACGGCAGCTTGGCTGGCTCTGCCGATGCGATCACGATTGCGTCGCCGATTCCGCCCGCACCACACTGCGGTGGCGGCGGAAGCATCATTCGCGGACTCGCGATAAATCGTTTTGCCGGTTCGGCAATTTCCGCTGGTGAGCCGGCATGTCCCGCCGGCCAAACGTGTACCGTGGTCGGCGTCCGCGTCTCGGGCAATTTCATCGGCATCAACGCTGCCGGCGACGTGGCGATGGGCAACGGCTTTGGCCTGAATCGAGCCGCGCTTCGACTCGGTAGCGATACCGCCGGGTTCATCGTCGGTGACAAGTCGGCCAGCACGGGCGGTCCTACGGATCCGCAACCAGCGAACCGCAACATCATTTCCGGCAACGCTTCGGATGCGATCTACATGGTGTCGGTGAATCCGCTGGCGAGATCGCTGGGGCATACCATCCGCAACAATTTCATCGGGCTATCGGCCAACGGAACGACGGCACTGGGCAATGGCGGAAGGGGCATTACCGTCGCCGCGAATGCTTCGGCTATTTTGATAGAAGACAACCTGATCAGTGCCAACCTTGGTGACGGCATTGCCGTACTCGACAGTCCTTACCTCGACACCAATTTGCTCGGTAATGGCATTGGCATCGGCCTCGGCGCGCTTCCCTTCGGCAATGCCGGCAATGGAATTTTCGTTGGCGGCAACACGATTGGACTGCTGGTGGGAAAGGGCTTCTGGCTGTCGCCCTTTGGTGTTGCGAATATTGCTAACAATGCCGGCGCTGGCCTTTTCGTCGACGGTATGGCGCAGGTGGATGTGGTCAATGCATCAATCGCCAAAAACACTGGACTGGCTATCGATCTCGCCCCGGTTGGTCCAACCCCGAACGATTCGGGCGATATCGATTCCGGTCCCAACGAACTGCTCAACAAACCAGTCATCGATTCGGCGAGCTACGATCCCATGACGGGAAACACTACGATCAGTGGGACACTCGATGCCGCGGCTTCCAGCAACTATGAAATCTACATCTACAAGGCCGATGCCTGCGATGCGAGCGGCTTTGGAGCCGCGCAGTCGTGGGTCCGGCTGATGCCGGCACCGGAACTGATCAGCGTATCGACGGATGTGGCGGGCCATGCACAGTTCAGCCGGCAAACGTTTGTTGTCGGCCCCGGAACCTGGCTCAGTGCGTTTAGCCGCCGCTTCGCGACGGTGCCCGGTCCAGCCGCGCTCATCGTTTCGGAGTTCTCGGCGTGCCGACAGATCGTTTCCGGCGTGGACCTGATTTTCGGTAGCGGTTTCGACTGAGCGGGCAGTGCGAGTTGAAAACACCGACATGCATGTGGCGTATTCCGTCGCGCCAGTGGAAAGCCGTGCCAGTGGAAAAAGAAAGCGCGCGATGCGTTGCCGCATCGCGCGCCTGATTGTTCCGAACAGAAAAGCTTAGTGGTCGCGACGTCCGTGATGACGTCCGTGGTCGCGTCGCCAGTTCGGATCGTGATCCCAGCGGGACCCTTCAAAATGATAGCGATCACCGCGATGATCCCAACGCGGAGCGACATAGACATAACCGGGACGATCGCGATGCCAGATACCGCGATGCCAGACGTGACGGCGGTGTCCGTATCCCCAATAGCCCGGAATCCAGACGTAACCAGCGCGTGGCGGCGGCACAACCTCAACGCGCAGCGGCGGCGGTGGCACGGCAATGTTGATGCCGACGTGGACGCGCGCCTGCGCGGCTGGTGGGGCGAGAGTCATGGCGCCGCCGAGCGCAAGCACGGAAAGCAATACGGCAGTCCGAACATTCATGGGTGACTCCTGCAAGACCCGCGCAACAATTCGCGGTAGATGCAAGGTAATTTCAACTGGCTGAATCGATACTTTCGTTGTGCCAAAATTCGAACGGTCGCGACAGGTTTTGTTCAGTGGAAATCGCCGGCTCGATTCGGGATCAGCGATTCCGGGGCAGCGATTCGCGGTCAGCGATTCGGGCTCAGGACGTTGATGCTGCGGCAATCCGGTCGCGTACCAAGGCCAGATTTGCGCTGATCGCCGGGTGCTGCGGTTTCAGGGCATCGGCGCGCGTCAACAGCTCCAGAGCGCGCGCGGAATTGCCGCTGTGGAAGTGGGCCATGCCGCCGAGATTCAGCGCATTGAGATCGTTCGGCAGGTCGGCGAGCAACCGTTCGAAGCAGGTCACCGCGATCGAAATATCGCCTTCCTTGAGATGGTGCTGACCGAGATAGAACAGCGCTTCGGGCTCCTGTTTCCAGCGATCGAACAGCCACTTCCACTTTTCCCGCAGGCGTTTGTAGGTAGGTGCGGTCAATGAGTCGTCGTGGTTGGAACCGAGACCACAACCGGAATCGCCGATATAGCCGTTCCAGATGCATGTTGAAGCCTGCACCCACTGGAACGGCGTACGCGATGCGCAGTTGATGAAAAAATCCTGATCTTCCATGACCGGATACGACGAATCGAAGCGGGCGCCTTCGTCGACCAGGCTGCGATGAAAAATCGTCGCAACCGGCTGGCTGCGGTTCTGGTTGTACAACTGCATGTGGAAACCGTCACGGCCGCTGTAGCCGCGAAATTTGCCTTCCGCATCGATGATTCGCGCGCTGCTGTAGAGCAGGCGCACGTTGGCAGCCCGCGGAGTTTCGAGCAGGGTCTGCACATGCTCCGGAAACAACTCGTCGTCGTCATCGAGAAAGTTCAGCCATTCGCCGTGTGCGGCGTCGAGACAGGCGTTCGCCGCTTCAGGGCGCGGCAGGCGACGATCAGGATCGGGATACACGAGACGCAGCGCACGCCCCTTATAGGTTTCCGGGAGCGCGCGGTGGGCACTGCCGCAAGCGGCTGCAACGACAATTTCGAGATTCGGCCAGGTCTGGGCTGCGGCGGAATCGAGCGCGCGATCCAGGGTCGGTCGATCCATGCTGCGAATCAGGATCGAGACCAATGGCGGCTCGGCGTTCATTGCCACCTCCGCAATGCCAACACGGCGTTGAGGCCGCCGAATGCGAACGAATTCGACAATGCCGCCGCGACGGGCTGCGCGCGCGCGACGTTCGGCACATAGTCGAGATCGCAGGCTGGATCGGGATCGATGAAGTTCGCGGTCGGCGCAATCACACCATCGCGCAGCGCACCGATCACGGCAATCAATTCGAGTGCGCCGGCGGCGCCGAGCGCGTGACCGTGCATCGACTTGGTTGAGGACACCGGAATCGATTTCGCGCGCTCGCCGAACACGCGATGGATCGCTGCGGTCTCGGTCGGATCGTTGGCCGGCGTGCCAGTACCGTGTGCGTTGATGTAGCCGATTTCATAGGGATTGAGTGCGCCGTCGGCAAGTGCGCGCTGGATCGCGCGGGCCGCACCCTGCTCGGATGGAAACACGATATCGCCGGCATCGGCCGACATGCCGGCACCGGCGAATTCGGCGAGAACCGTCGCGCCGCGGCGTTGAGCGTTTTCCAACGTCTCCAGCACGAACATCGCAGCGCCTTCACCGAGCACCAGTCCGCGGCGCTGCTTGCAGAATGGTCGGCAGGTGTCATCGGCAAGCACGCGCATCGCCTCCCACGCCTTGAGCACACCATAAGTCAGGCAGGCCTCGCTGCCACCGGCCACGGCAGCGTCGGCAACGCCGTTGCGCACCATGTGAAGCGCTTGCGCGAGCGCGTGATTGGCCGACGCGCACGCGCTGACGACCGCGAACGAAGGGCCAGTAAGGCCGTGCTCGATGCTGATCTGGCTGGCCGGGGCGTTGCTCATCAGGCGCACGATGGTCAATGGGTGCAAACGCGGATTGTTTTCGCCATAGAGCCGGCGCGAAGCCTCGTCGTTGGTGTTCTCACCGCCAACGCCGGTGCCGACAATGACGGCGGTGTTCTCGCCGAGTCCGTCGCTGCGAAAATCCAGACCGGATTGGCTGACTGCCTCGCGCGCGGCGATCAGAGCGAACTGCGACACGCGATCGAGCAGCAGCAGTTTCTTCGAATCGAAATGGGTAGTCGGGTCGAAGTCGCGCACTTCGGCGGCGATCGGCGCACGCAACGGATCGGGAAACGTGCGCGCAATCGGCGCGATTGCCGAGCGCCCTTCGCGCATTGCCGCCCAGCTTGACGCTGCGTCGATGCCGAGCGCGCAGATCGCGCCCATGCCGGTGATGACAACTCGCTGGTTTGCCACGGACTTGCGACCTTCCAAATTGGTTGAGCGCGTCAGGAAGCGCTCGCTGCGGCGTCCTTCGCGGCCACCAGTTTCTCAACGGCTTCGACCAGACCCTTGACGGAATCGGTATCGAAATTCGGATCGCGGTCCGGCATCGTGATCTTGAAATGGTCCTCGATCTCGAAAATGATCTGGATCGCATCGAGCGACTGGATTTCCAGATCCTTCAATGTCGAATCAAGGGTGATCTTGCTGGGCTCGACACCCGATTCCTTGGCGATGATGTCGAAAACGGTGGCTTGCACGCTGCTCATTCAAATCTCCGCTGATTGCCGGGCAAGGCTGCCGCGAGGTGTAACTGTCAGGCTATGACGCGCCATGATCGCCGCCTGCGGCCCGATGTTCAAGCAAGAACTGCCTGCGCGTGTGGTTTTTCATCGACGCCGACTCAGGGGCTGTGCATACTTCGCGCCTTGCAGCGCCTGCGTTATTGCGGCCGATCGGCACACTTGGAACCATTCCATGCCCATTCTGACGGTCACCCTGTGGCTGCTCAATATTCTCCTCGATACGGTTGGCCAGCTCGCATTCAAGGCAGCGGCCGCGCAACCGGCGCTCGGCGATGGCATCGCGCGCTGGAAGCGCATGGGTCGTCAGCCGTGGATCTGGGTCGGAATCGGCTGCTATGTCGGCGAATTCGTGGTCTGGCTCGCTTTCTTGTCGCTGATGCCGTTGTCGCAGGGCGTGCTGCTTGGTTCGATCAATATCGTCGCGGTGATGTTGGCTGGACGCATATTATTTGGAGAACGACTGTCGCCGCTGCGCACGCTCGGCATCCTGCTGATCGCTGCCGGTGTTGCCGTGGTCGGACTCGGAGCCTGAGATGCGCCGCTTCTACCTGATCGGATTTCTGGTCTTGGTGTGTTTCGATACGCTCGCGCAGGTTTGCTTCAAGTTGACCGCAAACCATGCCATGCCGCTGGCCGCCGACACTGACTGGCTGCTGCGGGTGGCGACCAGCCCATGGGTCTATGGTGCCATCGCATGCTACATCGGCGCCTTCGTGAGCTGGATGACCCTGCTCAAGCACGCGCCGATCGGCCCGGCGTTCGCCGCAACCCATCTGGAAGTCGTCAGCGTCATGCTGCTGTCGGTACTGATCTTCGGCGAGCGAATCGGCACTGCCCAGATCATCGGCAGCGTGTTGATTGTCGCCGGTATCGTCTGCCTCGCGATCAGTGAAACCGATGGCGATGATGCAACCGTGCCCGCCGTCACGGTCGCAACCTTGGACGACGGCGAAAACCGCGATGCCACGTCCAATGGCGCGTCGCACTGACCAGCGCGCGCGGGTTCGCGAAATCCCGCCCACGGCGGGTCTGCCGCCGCGCTGGCGAGATCTGCTGCCGCCGTTCAGCAGCGATCTGGCAGCGCGCGCGGCCCGGTTTCTCGGCGTTCCGCAGGTCCAGATTGAATGTTCCGGCACCGCCGCGCTGATTGTCGCGCTGACCACGCTGCATCGACTCAGCGGGCGCCGTTTCGTCGTCGTTCCGGCCTACACCTGTCCACTGGTCGCGCTGGCGGTCGCTTATTGCGGCCTTGAATTGCGCCTGTGCGATCTCGCCGTCGATGGAATCGATTTCGACGAGGACGATCTGGAGCGAGTCTGCAACGATCGCACCTTGGCGATCGTACCAACCCATCTTGGCGGGCGCGCGATCGATATCACGACCAGTCTGCGCATTGCACGCAGCGTCGGTGCATACGTCATCGAGGACGCAGCGCAGGGGTTGGGAGCCCGCCAAGATGGTGTGAGCGTCGGTCTTGCTGGCGATATTGGTTTCTTCAGCCTCGCCGCCGGCAAGGGCCTGACGACGTATGAAGGCGGTCTGCTGATCTCGCGCGACGAGACATTGCGCCGTGAGCTCGCGCGAACCAGCGTGGGAATCGTTCCGCGCAAGATTGGCTGGGAGTTGAAGCGTTCGCTGCAATTGTTCGGCTATCACATCGCCTACCGACCGATCCTGTTGCCGCTGGCCTATGGTCTGCCGTTGCGCCGCGCGCTGCGGCGCGGTGATGCGGTCGCCGCCGTGGGCGACGATTTCCCCGCAAAAATTCCCGTGCACAAGCTCGGCGCGTGGCGACGTTCGGTTGGCGCACGAGCACTTGCGCGATTGCCGGGCTTTCTCGACGCCGGCCGCGTGCGGGCGGCGAATCGAGTGGCCCAAATCGAAAAAATTGCCGGCATCAAGGTGATCGGCGACGCCGCGAACGGCGACGGTGTCTGGCCATTCCTGCTCGTTCGCATGCCGAGCCGAGCCGCGCGTGATCACGCGTTGACGATACTGTGGCGAGCCGGCGTCGGTGTCAGCCGATTGTTTATCCACGCGTTGCCCGACTATCTCGATCTGTCGAACATCGTTGCGCCCGCCGACGTCCCGAATGCGCGCGCGTTCGCCGAGCGCAGCCTGACAATCTCGAACAGCGAGTGGCTCGGCGATGACGTATTCGCGTGGATCGCCGCTGTGTTGGAAAGCGTGATTTCCTGATTTCGACGTCGTATCCCAAGTTTCCTCGACACAACGGCAAAGCGTAGGGCGCATCTCGAATGCGCCAATCGGATGCGCCAAGGCACCATGCGGACGCTCCAATACGACCCGCCCACGTTTCCGTTCCCGTCGCATCCAAGATGCGACCTACGATGCGCCGATTCCCACATCCTCCATGTCGCATCCGTGATGCTCGTAGGGCGCATCCCGGATGCGCCAATAGCATCCAAGTCGCATTCAAGATGCGACCTACCATGGATTGGCTTGTACGCTGCGGGCTCAAGCCCAGCGAGCATTCAAATGCCTGATGCCTGCGTAATCCGTTCCAACAACCGTACGTTCAGCGCATGCTGCTGCGCCTGCCATTCGGATATCTCATTCGGTGCGATATCCGGTTGCGCATCGAGCGCGCTGAGTTTGCGTTTCCACCACTGTCGATAGCGATGGATTGAAACATCGCCGGTGATGTCGCTGCCAATGATGCGACCTGCGAGCAGGTCGATGATCGCCATCATCTCGTCTTCGCGCATGCGCCCTTGGTCCCAGTTCGTGTGGGCGACTTCGCTGCTCAACACGTCCTTGTCGATCGACAGATACGTGTCTTGCGATGCTCGATGGATTTCGTCACCGAAGCAACTGACCATGTCGGCGATCGAATCGAAGCGCCGAAATGCGCGATCGAGATTCAAAGCGCGCCCAAGCGCGCTGCGTGTCCAGCGCGTATCGACATCGGTGCACCAGTAACTGAGCTTGCCGCACCGCAACGGCTCCAGATAGTTTTCCCAGATACTTGCGCGCGAAATGTCCGGCGAGGTGATGCCCAGCACGTGTACATGACTGACAAACGGCAACAGGGCAACGCGGCGCACCCACGAGCCGCAATGCACACCGAACGGAAAGCGCATGTTATCGGGATGGTTGTCGAGCACGACAACCTGGAATGGCCCACGCGGCGCGAGGCGTTCGATCAGCGGCCAGCTGACATGGTGGAAATCGCCGCTTCCGAGAAATACCGTTCCGTAATCCGGCGGCAGCTGCGAATCAAGTTGCACGCGCAGTTCGCGCATACGACGCATGCCACAACCGAAGCGGATGGCATCCCGCTGTTCGCGCAGATCGATAACCTGAGCACTCTGAACGGCGCCGACCGACTGATCGAAATCGAGTATTACGGATCGCTTCATGGTGCCGCATCCGCTTGCTTGTCGAACCACGCACGATCGCTTTCAAACTTGCCGGCGATGCGCCGCAGCAGCGCGCGCAGTACACGACTGCGCGGATAGACGGCATGGCGGGTAAACGTGAACTGTGCACCGAGATAAGCCTTGATCTGCGGATCGGTCCAACCGGCCACGTAGTATTTCAATCCGCGTTCGCAGGCATAGTCGAGGTTGCGCATCCAGCTGATGAAATACAGATTGCAATCGCGCGCATCGGGATAGACGAAGCCGACGTACTTGTCGATGAGTTTATCGCCGACGACGAAGCACAGGTTCCAACCGATCATGCACCCGTTGCGGCGGTATGTGAAAACCACGCCGCCACTTGATGCATCCTGCAATACGGCATCGAAAAACGCCGGCGTCAATTGGTCGAAATGAATTTCGCTTTGCGCATACACGTTGCGAAACAGCGCGTAGAACTCCGTGCGCGTCGTCGCATCGGCGAACTCCGTCGCTCCGGTCGCCAGCACCGAAATTTCAAGCTCGTCACGCGAACGCAGCTTGCGCCGGATGTCTTTGCGGCGAGCACTCGACAGGCGCTGCAGGTAGTCATCGGCACTCGTAAAATCGATCGGCAACCACGCCAGCGCCTGACCTTCGAGTATCACGAAACCAGCGGCGCGGCAGGCGTTGATCACCGCGCGAGCATTGGCATTTGATTCCGCATCGAGCAGCGGGGAATCCTCGGGAATGTCCTTGATGATCAGGAAGGGCTGCGCGCGCGCAAGCTCCGCGAGCCATGCGTCAACGAGTGCAACAGGCGAAGACGAGCGCGGCAACAGCGCGTATTCCGAGACGGTAGTGCCGACAAAACAGGTGCGCGGTCGAAGCAGGCAACGCCATAGATTGAATAGCGGCAGCCGCGCGATCCTTTGTTGCAGCGCAGGCTCAGCCGTGGTCAGAAGGTCGAAGCGCGCACGAAATGCCGGTGTGTCGGCGGCGCTCAGGAAGGCCCCGAAATCGACTGGCGGATGCGCAAGAAACGCCTGCACCAGGGCAGGCGGTTCCAGCAGATTCAAATATCGAGAATGCGCATTGTCGCCGGCCATCAGCCCAGATTAGCAGCGATGCTCATATTGTTGGTCGCGATGGCTTCGCGACGCGCAACAATCTCGTTGAAAAATGCCGCCGAGCGTTCGATCAGCTTGCCGCGTTCCTGATCGACGGTGACCATGTGATAGCTGTTTTCGAGCAGCAGGGTTTCAACTGGCGCGCGGACGTTGCGCTCGATGACGCGTGCATTGCGCACACTGGCGACGTCGTCCTCCACGGCGTGCACGACCAGGCTCGGTGCGCGCACCCGGTGCAGACGTCGGCGCACGCGCGACGACAGGCGCTGGAACTCTGCCAGTGACAACCACGGATTTCCCGGTAGGCCGCCGGCCGCGCTGTCGCCGGACAGCATCGCATCGGCGATGCGCTTGCGGATGCGCTCGTCGCGAATTCCGTAGGGAAAACTCTCGTAAAACTTGCGCGTGCGACCGAATCCAAGGCGCGTCGCGAGCGGTAGCAGGAACGAAAGCCTCGCGATCGGCGGAATGGTCCAGCCATCATAGAAAAACGTGGTGCCGTACAGACCGATCCCATCGACATCAGCGGGACGATCTTCGGCGAGTTTGAGGGCGAGCAGGGCACCCATCGACAGGCCAGCGACGAAGAAGTGATCGACGTCGCCACGCAGCTTGTCCGCTGCTGTGCACACGCTCGCGTACCAGTCGCGCCAGCCGGTCGCGAGCAGATCCGCTTCGTCGCCGCAGTGGCCGGCGAGCTGCATGCCGTGCACGGTGAAGCCGGCTCGGTTCAGCCCATTGCCGACAAAGCGCATTTCAGTCGGCGTGCCGGTGAGCCCGTGTATCAGCAATACGCCGGCGCGCCCGCCACGCAATTGGAAATCACTTTGCTTGATCATGGAGGGGCTTGATCATGAATTTCTCGTTGGGTCGCGCCGATGCTCGTCGCAACTGGGTTCGTTGAAGTCCGAAACCAATTTTCGCTGCGCTGTCTTTCAGCGCGGTTTCGTCTGCGGGCCGGAGCGGCTGGTACGCCAGGCCGTGGATTCGGGTAGAGGCCATGGCTCCTGGACGATCGAGGACTGCATGGCAGGCGATTCCGTCATGACTACCTTCGAATCGTCGCATTCGAAACGGGTGTCGCATCCAACACGGTTGTCGCATTCGACACGCGTGTCGCATCCGAGATGCGACCTACGTTCCGGATTTGCGTAGGTCGCATCTCGGATGCGACGACTTTTATGCGACGACTTTTACGCAACGATTCAAATGCGACATTCATATGTGCCGTTCGGATGCCACTCGAATGCTTTCTTCGAACAACACAGGTGTAGCATCCGAGATGCGACCTACACCGTCGCCTCGATGCTTTGCTGGCGGCGGTACAACGCGTCGACGTACTCGCGCGGCACTTCGTCCATCTCGACGCCGGGCTCGGCGTTTGCCCAGGCGATCTTGCCAGCAATCAAGGTTGCGATCGGCATGCCGTCGCGATACAGCACGCGCGAACCGCTGATTGCCGGCACCCGCACACCGGCCACGATAAGGCCGACTTGATTAAGTGGATCGGCCGCCGAGACACAGACCAGATCGCCGTCACCGGCACGCTGACGCACGCTGCGCAAGGCACCCACGGCATCGGGCAGTGCGAATTGCTCGCCGGACAATCCCGCGACAAAGCGCCCGCCGCGAATCTCGCCGCGCGCTTCGAGGCGATGAAATACGCGCAACAAATCACGCCACGGCGGCAGCCAATCGGCCTCGCGTTCGAGCAAGCGCCAGCACACCACGCCGTAGCGGCGCAGCAAAGTGCGCACGACATGCTCGACGTGTTCGGGCACGCTTGTGGTCCGGCTTGGTCGGATTGAGGCGGGCCGTGTCGAGGCGGGCAGGGGTGCAACGGGCTGGGCCGAAGGGGACCGTACCAGCGCCCAGCGCCCGGCATCTTCGATGCCGAGCAGAGATGCGCGGCGACTGCGGCGCTGGTGATTTGTCGCGCGTTTTGCCGCCGGCACCAGCAACGCGCGCAGGCCGGCAAAACTGTCGGCGTTGATCAGGCCGCGTGCGACCAGTTCGCCAAGCGCATCTTCGAGTTCGGTGTTGAGCAGATGCGTCGCCCCGGCGATCTCGTCGAAGAACGACGCGCCGTGTTCGGCCAGATGATCGAACACGGCAAGTGCGCGCGACGAAAGCAGCGCGGGATCGGCAGCATCGCCGGCAAGTGCGGTCCAGATGCGTTGGCTGCGTCGTGGCAGCACGACCACCGGCGTCGCTCGCACCGGGCTGGCCGCGCGCTCGCCGACTACCGTGCGCGCGTGGCTCTTGAGGCGCATCCAGACGATACGGCCGCTGCGGCATAAGTCATCGAGCCACGAGATGCTGTAGTCGGCGACGCGCGTCGGCAAAATCTCGGTCTCCCAGGCAGCTGCCGGCGCCTGGAAACCTTCGAGCTGGGCAATGATGCCGGCCAGCGCTTGCTCGCCATTGACCTGTGTTGTCGGCGACACGTGCTGCCAATCGAACAGGAAGCGCATGAAATCGCGTGGCTCGACCGGCGCGATCTCACGGCGCAGGCGCTTGATCGTGTAGCGATGGATACGCGCCAGTAAATGACGCTCGCACCATTCCTCGTCACGGCTGCCCGGCGTGAATTGTCCACGCATGACATAACCTTCGGATTCGAGGCCGAGCAAGGCGATTTCTATATCGCAGATCGCTACCGGCAGGCTTGCACCGATGGCGTCGACCGTCATCGGGCCAAGTCCGCTCAGCCGAGAGCGCACGAGTTCGAGCAGTGCTGCTTCGCGTGTCCAGTCGATCACCGCGAATTCTTCGGGGACGTCGATCGTCGGATCGAGTGCAGCGCCGGGAAATAGGACCTGCAACTGCGGCACTCGCTCGGCGGTGCACCAGATCGTTTTCGACGAGTGTCGTTCACTGCCCACGGATTCAACGGAAATCGGAATTTCGACCCGTGCCGCCCTGGAAGCGACTGCCAGTTCGTCCAGCCAATCCGACCAGCGCGAGTTGGCTTTCGCTTCGCCGAGGGTGACGAACCCGAGTCCCATCAGCGCCTCGTGCATCTCGTCGGCATCGCGCGCTTCGGGCCACGCCTCCTCACGCACGCCGGAAATCGCGTCGGCGTCGAGTTGACCGAGATCGTCGGCAGTTTCCGGATCGCTCCAACGCCGGCTCTGCACAGCCTGTGTGCGGCGTTCCTCGAGCGGCGCGTCGTCGAGAAATGCATAGGGCCGTGCGGTCAGGATTTCGGCGGCGAGCGGCGACGGTTCGGTCAGATCGCGCGCGACGATTTTCACTTCGCCGCTTTCGAGGCCGTGCAGCAGACGCAGCCAGCCGTCAACATCCATCGCTTCATGCAGACAATCGTGCAGGGTCTGCGCGACCAGCGGATGATCGGGCACCTCGCGCTCGCCAACCAGATTTTCGGCACACGCGACTTGATCGGGAAATACCGTTGCCAGCAAATCCTCCGATTTCATGCGCTGCAATTGTGGCGCGACCTTGGAGCCGCCGACAAAGCGCGGCAACGCGAGTGCGGTTGTCGCTGCCCAGCGCCAGCGCACGCCGAACAGCGGCGCGTCGAGCAGCGCCTGCACCAGAACATGCTCGGCTGTTTCGGAATGAAGGTAACGCGCAACATCGGCGAGTGGAAAACTGTGTGCGGTCGACAGCGACAGCACGATCGCGTCTTCGGTCGCTGCTGCCTGCAATTCGAAATTGAACTTGCGGCAAAAACGTTTGCGCAGCGCGAGGCCCCAGGCCTTGTTGATATGGCTGCCGAGCGGCGAGTGGATGATCAACTGGGTGCCGCCGGACTCGTCGAAGAAACGTTCCATCGCGAGCGTGTCCTGGGTCGGCAACATTCCAAGCGCCGCCTTGGCGCGCGCAAGATACTCGACGATCTGGCTCGCTGCGGCGGCATCAAGGCCGACTTCGTCAATCAGCCACGCGGTTGCTGCGTCGAGACCGTTCTCCAACCGCTCGGAAATGTCTGCGCGCAGACGCGACACGCCGAGCGACAACTCATCGCTGCGACCCGGCGCTTCGCCGAGCCAGAACGGAATACTCGGCGGTGCGCCATGCGCATCCTCGACCCGAATGCGATCACGCTCGACGCGCAAGATCCGGTACGACGCATTGCCGAGTTGAAACACATCGCCGGCCAGGCTCTCGACCGCGAAATCCTCGTGTACGGTACCGATATTCTGCGATTGCGGTTCGAGCACGACCAGATAATCGGCAGTGTCGGGAATCGTGCCGCCCGAGGTCAGCGAGGTCAGGCGCGCGTTGCGGCGGCCGCGCAGGCGCTTGTGTACGGCATCGCGATGCAGGTACGCGCCGCGCGTACCGCGCCGCGTCGTGAAACCGTCGCCGAGCATGCGCACGACCGCGTCGAAATCCTTGCGGGCAAGTTGTGCATACGGATACGCGCCGCGCACGAGCGCGAACAACTCGTCCTCGGACCAATCGCGACAGGCGACTTCGGCGACGATCTGCTGGGCCAGCACATCGATCGGCGCCTGCGGAAACACCAGCGCATCGAGTTCGCCGCGACGAATGCAATCGAGCAGGGCGGCACACTCGACCAGATCGTCGCGCGACTGCGGAAACAACCGCCCCTTCGGCGTGCCGATCACGGCATGTCCGGAACGACCGACGCGTTGCAGGAACGCCGAAATCGCATGCGGCGAGCCGAGCTGACAGACCAGATCGACATCGCCGATATCGATGCCAAGTTCCAATGAGGCGGTTGCGACCAGCACGCGCAGATCGCCGCGCTTGAGTCGCTGCTCGGCATCGAGCCGATGTTCCTTGGCGAGACTGCCGTGATGCGCGGCAACAACTTCCTTGCCGAGCCGCTCACTCAAATGCCGCGCCACGCGTTCAGCCATGCGCCGCGTGTTGACGAATACGAGGGTGGTTCGATGCTCCTCGATCAGCGTGGCGAGGCGCGTGTAGACCAGCGCCCAGACATCGTTGGACATCACCGCTTCGAGCGGCACCGGCGGCACTTCAAGCGCGAGATCGCGTTGGCGCGTGTAGCCGACATCGATGATCGTGCAGTTCGGCTCGGGGCAATCCGGATCGACGTTGCCGACGAGGAAGCGCGCCACTTCATCAATGGGTTTTTGTGTCGCAGAAAGCCCGATGCGCACGAGTCGGCGCTCGCACAACGCATCGAGCCGTTCCAGCGACAGCGCGAGATGGCTGCCGCGTTTGCTGCCGGCGATCGCATGAATTTCATCAACGATGACCGAGCGCGCACCGGCCAACATCAATCGTCCCGATTCCGAGCCGAGCAGCACGTACAACGATTCCGGTGTCGTCACCAGAATATGCGGCGGCCGCTTGACCATGCGCGCGCGATCGCCTTGCGGCGTGTCGCCGGTGCGCACAGCCGTGCGGAGTTCGACATCGCGGTAGCCGAGACGCTCCAACTCGACGCGAATCCCGGCCAATGGCGCTTCGAGATTGATCGCGATATCGTTCGACAGCGCCTTCAGCGGCGACACGTAGATCACCCCCGTCTGATCGGGCAGCGCGCCATGCTCGACGCCTTCGCGCACCAATCCGTCGATTGCGGCGAGAAATGCCGCCAACGTCTTGCCCGATCCGGTCGGGGCAGCGATCAATACGTTTTTTCCGGATTGGATCGCCGGCCACGCCGCCAGTTGCGCCGGCGTCGGCTGCGCAAACGCGCCGTGCAACCAGGCCGCGACGGCAGGGTGGAATAGGTTGGCTGTCGAGTCGCTCATGGTGGGACTAGAGCTTACGGGGTCGCACAGAGAAATCCATCATGACATCGTGGTCCATGGCGTCAATTTGCGGTCTCAAGTGATGTGTTCAATGGACCTTGGCCGACAGATGTCTCCAGAGCTGAGACACGTCGACCAGATATGGTCGACTAGACCAGGTCGATCAGATAGGGAAAGTTCTGCGAGACGGTCGAGCGAGTGCGAAGCCCGCACGCGAAGACGACTGACGTTCACTAGTTTACCGGACCCTCATCCGGCCTTCTCCCGCTGGGAGAAGGAAAAACGGCCGCGCAATGCGCGGCCGTCTTGGTGGAACTCGAAGCAGTGGACAGCAGCTATTTCAGTTTCGCATCCGCACGCAGTGCTTCGGCCTTGTCGGTCTTTTCCCAGGAGAACGCGGTGAACGTTTTGCCGTTCGCGTCCGTCATTTCGCGCGGGGCACGACCGAAGTGGCCGTAGCTCGCGGTCTGCTGGTACATCGGGTGGACCAGGTCGAGCATCTGCAAGATCCCGTACGGACGCAGGTCGAAATGCTTGCGCACGAGTTTTTCGATCTCGTCGTCACTGAGCTTGCCGGTGCCGAACGTGGTGACCGAGATCGAGGTCGGATGGGCGACGCCGATCGCGTAGCTGACCTGCAGCTCGCAGCGATCGGCAAGTCCGGCCGCGACGATGTTCTTGGCCACATAGCGCGCGGCATAAGCGGCCGAGCGATCAACTTTGGAGGGATCCTTGCCGGAGAACGCACCGCCGCCGTGGCGGGCCCAGCCGCCGT
>JBDTOS010000007.1:0-23455 GCA_039933095.1 Dokdonella sp. | reverse complement strand
GTATCGGCGGCGAGGCGCGAGACCAGTTCGCCAGAACGCGTGCGCTCGAAGAATTCCTGATCGAGAGTCAGCAGATGGCTGTAGAGTCTTGAGCGCAGGCGCGCAGCGATGCGCTCGCCGAGCAAGGTCACGCAGAAATAGCGCGATGCGCCGGCCATCGCCATGACCACAGCGACCGCAAACAAGCCAAGGAAACTCGCGTTGAGCATCGCCGGATCGGTTTGCCCGAAGCCACGATCGATCATGAAACGCGCCGCGACCGGCAAAGCCAATGTCGCGGCCGACGAGATTGCCAGGAAGACCAGCCATCCCAATATCAGCAGACGCTGTTCGCGCAAGTAGGGAAGCAGGCGACGAAACGCGCCGAGTTTGCGCGGCGTCGCTACAGTGGGATTCGACATTCGGGAAGAGATAGAGGAGGGACGAGATGGAAAGAGTCGATCAGCGAATGGGTGCGCTTGCGGCGGTTTTCAACGGCCCGCAGGCAATCGGCGAGTGTAGTGGCCGCGAGAACGATCGAGACGGCGACCTCAACCGAGTTCGATCACGGCGCGGCCACGGCTGAGATCGCGCACCAAGTCCTCGAATGCCTCGAGCCTGTCGCGCGGCACGCGTATTTCCAGAGTCGCGCCAGTCGCGGAGAATGTTTCATCGACTATTTCGGCTGCGAAGTCGGCCAGACGCGCGCGCAGGATAGGCACGATAGCGAAATCACAGCGAACTCGAAGCCCACAGTGATCGACGATCGGAACTGCGGTGGCTAATCGCAAACATTCTGCGGCGCAGCCGCCGTAGGCCCGCGCCAGGCCGCCGACACCGAGCTTGGTGCCGCCGTACCAGCGCGTAACGACAACGACAACGCGATCGAAGCCCTGGCTGTCGGTCGCCTGCAGGATGGGTTTGCCGGCGCTGCCGCCGGGTTCGCCATCGTCGGAAAAACGATATTGCTGGTTGACACGATACGCCCAGCAATTGTGCGTTGCTGCCGGATCGCCCAGGTCGATCAATTCTGCGAGCGCGGCTGCGGGATCATCGATCGGAGCGGCACGTGCGCGAAAGCGGCTCTTGCGAATTTCCTGAGTCAGTTCCGCCGTCCCGGTAAGCGTATGCAGCATGCGTGCGTGTCGCCAACGGTTGCCTACTGATTTTCGGGACGACGCAAGTCGTCGGGGAAATCCTGCGGCAACTCCCAGCGTGGATATTTGAGACGGAATGCTCGCATGTTTTGAATCGCCTGCACACGCTGGCCGACCCGATGCAGACGAATGATTTCAGTCAGCCAGCGATCCGGCACCAGCCGGCTATTGCGACGCACCTGCTTGGCGATCGGTATCTGCGATTCATCGCTCATGCTCGCTGGATCAGATGTCTCCGGTTCCGGCGCAGCCATCGCATCTTCGCGTCGCTGTTCTTCGAGCACCGCGTTCGCGGCTCCAGCCGCTTGTGCTGGAAATGCCTGGGGAGGCGGTGCTGCATTCTCGACTGATGTAGGCGAAGCAGGCTTGGCGCGCGCCGGGGCTGGCGGAGCCTGACTTGTTGTCGCACCAGTCTGGCGTTCGCGATCGATTGCCGCCGACTTTGCCGACGATGGCGCGTACACACGCTGCGGCTCTGCCTGCTGCATCGGAGAAGTTCCCGAGAATCCCTGCTCGTTTGCGTTTTCGCTGCGAGGACCGTTGTCCCGCTCGCCGTAAGCAGGTTGAGCAACAGCGCGATCGGCAATCGCCTGTCCGCGCATGGCTTGCGCAGCTTGCGGTTCAGTCATTGGCGCAGCGCCTGGCTTCGATTCGGACGGATGTGCTCGCGCAGGGTCTGTCCGGGCAGTAGGCCTGGAAAGCCGTCCTAACGCCGTGCGTTCGGCTTCCAGTTTTCCCCGAGCGCTCGCGGCTGGACTTACTGAATCTGCGGCAGGCAGGCTGCTATTTTTGTCCGAAACAGTCGCTTCCTGCGCCGTGTCAGTTGCACCGCCAATCGATTGGACCGGAACGACTTCATCAGTCGGATGCCGGCTCGATGAGGGTACGGCTGGTTGGCCGAAATTGGTTTCCTGATTGACCCGCCAGGCAATGCCGGCGGCAAGCAAGATGCCTGCCGCCGAGCCGAAGCCGAGTAACCAACGCTGCGCGCGTGGTTGCGAGCGCCCGTGCACGGCGCGCGTTGCTTCGGCAAGGATTGCGCGATCGAGTCGCTTGGGTGGCTCCGCGCGCGGCAGGCGGCGATAGATCGCGCCGATTTCGCCGATGCCCTTGTCGATTTCATCGTCGAGCGCGCGATCGAGGTCCGAATCGGCATGATCGGAATCGGGTGGGCGAAACGTCGGCGCGGTCATGCCTCGAACCTCGCACGGACACGCGTCAGTGCATAGCGCAAGCGCGACTTGACGGTCTCCCGACCGACTCCGGTCACTTCAGAAATCTCTTCAAGACCCAGGCCATTTTCCATACGCAGCAAGAAGGTTACGCGCTGTTCTTCAGGTAATTCCTCAAGTGCAAGTTGCAGACGGCGACGCTGCTCGAACTCGCTCAGGACATGCTCCGGGCGTTCCGATTCGGGCGCATCCAGATGGGTCATGACGTGCTCGGTTTCCTCGGCCGTTGCCTGCGGACGCGAGCGGCGAAACAGGTCGACAACGAGGTTGTGGGCGATCTGCAGCAGCCAAGTGGTGAATTTTGCCTCCGGGCGATAGCGCGTCCGTGCCGCGATCGCGCGGCTCCAGGTTTCCTGGAACAACTCGTCGGCATCGGCACGCGCGCGCAAGCTGCGCAGCAGAAAGCGGTACAACGTGCCGCGATGGCGTTTGTAGAGGATTTCGAAGGCAAGCAGATCGCCTCCGCCATAGGCAAGCATCAGTTCTTCATCCGTTCGTTCGGCCACCATGCCGTCGAGCTCAAGGTGAACCGGCGTGGCTGGTATCGGTATGGTCTACCGATGCAACGTCGAACATGGCGTGGCGGGGTCAGCGAGAGATGGTTTTGTTCAGGTTGATCCGGTTCATTCGAGCTGCTCGCGCGCCCATTGCACGTCGAGTGCCTCCATCGCGTCGCGCGGTTTCTTCTTTGAGGCCTTGTCGAATGCCTCGGCGACATCATCCTCGCGCTTGTCGCCATGCAATAGCAGCAGCCCGTTGCCGTATTCGATCCAGGCGACCGGCGATTCCGGTGTCAGCAGCAGTGCCTGTTTCAGGTTTTTCTCCGCCGCCGCAGCCGTTGCGCCATACGTCAGTTTGGCCAGCATGCTTCCGACCTTGCCGACGATCTCGGCGTGATACAGGCCAAGCGCGGTGTGCGCTTCAGCGTGTTTCGGCGCGAGTTTGAGGGTCCTTTCCAATGCCGCGTGGACCTTGCCGGCAAGGCCGAGCGCAAGCGCTTTCGAGATCGAGATCGACTGGCTCAAGCGACCCAGTGCAAACGCATAGCGATAATGGCTGTTTGCTTCGCCGGGCAGCGCAGCGACGGCGGTTTCGGCGAGGCGAGCGAGTTCTTCATAGCGCTCGGTTTGTTCGGCTGGATTCTTGACTAGGTGCGTGGCGTGGATACCACCAGCCTTGATCGCTACCGATGCGCCAAGCGCCTTGAGCGCCATGCCCGCTCCGTAGGCAATATGGAAATCGCCCGTGTGGAACGCGCGCCAGGCATCCTGTAGCTGCTCGGCCAGTGCCGGTGCGTCCTTGCCCAGACCAGGATTCGTGCGTAGCAGCGCAGCGACGGTTTTCTCGTCTGGAAACGCCTCAAGATCGCCGGTATGCAATTTCGGCCACGCCTTGGCGAGTTTTTCGCCGGTGTAGTCGAACGCTTTGTCGGGATAGGGGAATTTCGCCCAGGGTTTCTTCGCCATCACCGATTCTCCGCAGCAGGTTCGGCATCGTGCACTGCTCGCTCGGCGCTGACAAGTCCGGGCAAAGACTAGAATCAATCCCCAAGCCAGTACAATTGCGACATGCGCAGAGACTGGCAACGCAGCCCCAAATTCGCACGATGAACCGGAAATCCAACGCTCCCGATCTGGGCGCGCGCGCAGCCGACCTGCGTAAGCGCATCGAGGACGCGAACCATCGCTATCACGTCCTCGACGATCCGACGATTGCCGATGCTGACTATGATCGCCTGCTGCGCGAGCTTGAGGTGCTGGAACGGGAGAATCCCGAACTGGCGACCG
This sequence comes from Dokdonella sp., assembly GCA_039933095.1. GTDB lineage: Bacteria > Pseudomonadota > Gammaproteobacteria > Xanthomonadales > Rhodanobacteraceae > Dokdonella. Next base: position 19,300 of record JBDTOS010000007.1, on the reverse strand, counting down.
CCGATTCGCCGACGCAGCGTGTTGGCGCTCTCGCCTCGGGCCGGTTCGCCCCGGCGCATCATGAAATTCCTATGCTTTCACTCGGCAACGCATTCAGCGATACAGAAGTCGCCGATTTCGAGCGTCGGATCGAGGAACGGCTCGAAGTATCCGCTCCGGTTTTTTCAATCGAACCCAAGCTCGATGGCCTCGCGATAAGCTTGCGCTACGAGGGCGGTCAATTTGTGCGTGGTGCGACGCGTGGAGACGGCGCAACGGGCGAGGATGTGACGGCCAATTTGCGCACGATCCGGGCGATTCCCTTGCACTTGCGCGGCGCTGATTGGCCACGCGTGCTCGAAGTACGTGGCGAGGTATACATGCCGAAGGCCGCGTTCGAGAAGTACAACGAGCACGCCCGGAAGACGGGCGGCAAGGTACTCGCCAATCCGCGCAACGGCGCCGCCGGTTCGTTGCGTCAGCTGGATTCACGCATTACCGCGCAACGTCCGCTGGCCTTCTATGCCTATGCGGTCGGCGTTGTCGAAGGCGCGGAACTCCCTCCCACGCATTCGGCGACATTGGAAAAACTGCGCGAGTGGGGTTTTCCGGTGAGCAGCGAATCCGGCACCGCACGCGGCTTGGCTGGATTGCTCGACTACTACCGAAGAATCGGGGCGAGACGCGACACTCTTCCATTCGATATCGACGGTGTCGTTTACAAGCTCGACGACTATGCCGGGCAGCGCGAGATGGGTTTCGTGTCGCGGGCACCGCGCTGGGCGCTCGCACACAAGTTTCCGGCACAGGAACAGTCGACGATTCTGCGTGCGATTGACATCAATATCGGGCGCACCGGCGCGGCAACACCGACGGCGCGCCTCGAACCGGTACAGGTGGGCGGCGTCCTTGTGACCAACGCGACCTTGCACAACGCTGATCAGGTTGCGCGTCTCGATGTTCGCGTTGGCGACACCGTGATCGTACGTCGGGCAGGCGATGTGATTCCGGAGATCGTGCGCGTCGTCAGCGAATATCGTTCCCCCGGCGCACCGGTGTGGGAAATGCCGGATCACTGTCCCATTTGCGGTTCCGATATCGTGCGTGAGGAAGACGAGGTTGTGGCGCGCTGTACTGGCGAGTTGACTTGCGCGGCGCAGCGCGTCCAGGCGGTCTTTCATTTTGCCTCGCGGCGGGCAATGGATATCGATGGACTTGGCGAGCGTTACATCGAGGATCTGAGCGCTTTCGGCTACGTGAAATCGGTTGCCGACCTCTACCATCTCAAGCTAGACGATCTCCTCGAAATGAAACGTCGCGCAGACGAGCGCGATGGCACGACCCCGGAAACGGTCAAGGTTGGCAAGATCGCAACCAAGTGGGCAGAAAATCTTGTCGCTGCGATCGACACCAGCCGGCAGACGACTCTGGAGCGATTCCTGTATGCGCTCGGCATCATGCATGTCGGCGAGAGCACGGCAAAAGCGCTCTCGGTCTGGTTTGGCGACATCGAGCTGATTCGGCATATGCCGTGGCCGTTGCTGAAGCTTGTGCCCGATATCGGCGGTGAGGTCGCGCGGTCGATTGATCGCTTTTTCGCCCAAGGCGGGAACCAGAAAGTCATAGATGACTTGCTTGCCGGCGGTGTTGTGATCGGCGATACGCACGTTCCCACAACCAGATTGTGCGAGAGGCTGAATCTGGCCGAGCTATGGGTCGCATTGGAAATTCCCAAGGTGACTCGGATTCGTGCCGACCAGCTCGCGGCTGCAATAAAAGACGGCGAAGCAATTTCCGCAGCGACAGCCGAGCAACTGCTTGCTATGGGACTACCAGCCGATACGACCGATGCGCTGATCGCCTATTTCAGCGACGCTGCGAATCGCGACCTGTTTTTCCGCAGTGAGCGCATGCTCGGACAACTGACTCGAATCACGCCGGAAGAATCGAAGGGCAGTGCTGGAACACTCGAAGGAAAAACAGTCGTTTTGACAGGTACGCTTTCCGCGCTAACTCGCGACGACGCCAGAGCGCGGCTTGAAGCGCTCGGTGCGAAGGTTTCCGGGAGCGTCTCGAAGAAAACCAGTTTCGTTGTCGCGGGCGAAGCCGCCGGGTCGAAACTCGACAAGGCGAGCGAGTTGGGCGTGGATATCTGGGACGAGGCGCGCTTGCTGGACTTCCTTGTCCAGCATTCGGCGTGACCTTCATGCATGGCATTTGCGCGGCGTCGAAAATATTGCGTATTCCGTCGTGCGGTGTGTTCCAGTCGATGAATCCTCGATAATGCCGACACCATGAGCACAGAACTACTGATCGGCATCCATTCCGTCGAGGCGGCGTTGACCCACGATGCTGGCAATATCGTTGAGTTGTACATCGAGACCGGGCAGCAGAATGCGCGGGTGAAGGAGTTGTCGGAACGTGCGCGCGACCTTGGCGTCAAGCCGCATGCGCGCGATCGTGCCGATCTCGATCGGATGACCGGTGGTGCGCGTCATCAAGGCGTTGCCGCGCGCTACAACACACCGCCGCCGCGCAGTGAATCAGAGTTGCCGGCGCTGATCGAGGCGGCCGGCAACGAAGCGCTGTTTCTCGTACTCGACGGTGTCACCGATCCGCACAATCTCGGCGCCTGCCTGCGCAGCGCCGAAGCAGCGGGCGTCACTGCGGTAATCGTTACCAAGGACCGCGCGGTCGGTATCACCGCGACCGTACGCACTGCGTCTGCCGGGGCGGCTGATCGTGTGCCGTTCATCGCGGTGACCAATCTTGCCCGCAGCATGCGCGTGCTCAAGGATGCGGGCGTGTGGGTAACTGGGTTGGCCGGTGAGGCCGAGATGTCGATCCACGCGCTTGATTTTTCCGGCCCGGTTGCGCTGGCCATTGGGAGCGAAGGCGAGGGAATGCGGCGGCTGACGCGCGAGGCGTGCGATCATCTCGCGCGCATTCCGATGCGCGGCGATGTCGAGAGCCTCAATGTGTCGGTTGCGACGGGAATCGCTTTGTTCGAGGTGCTGCGGCAGCGTGCCGGCACGTGATGGAAACCGGCGAGCGCTACGCCGGCCTCGACGCGTTGCGCGTCGTTGCCGGCGTAGCGTTGCTGGTTGCGCACGGAGCATTCTGGCTCGCCCCATTTGGATTACCTGATGCGTTGTGGCTGGCCATCGGCCATCTGGGTGTGGACGGGTTTCTGGTTGTGACCGGATTTCTGTGCGGACTGCATTTTTTCAGTAGCGTCGAAATTTCCGCTCTGCGGTTCTGGGCTCGCCGCGCGCTACGCCTGCTGCCGCTGTATTTCCTGTTTATCGCGATCAACCTTGTGCTCGCACCGCATCTCGGTGTGAGCACGTCGGCGTGGCCGGCCTATTTCACCTTGAACCAGAATCTCGCCTGGCCGCACCCGCAATTTTTTGCTGAGATGTGGATCGTCCCGGCAGTGGTCGCGTTCTATTTGCTATTGCCGATCGTGTGGCGCTGGCTGTTGCGCCGGGGTCAGGCAAGTGTGGTTGCAGGCACGCTAGGGCTGATTGGGCTGATCGCGGTCGCAAATCTCATTCGCTTCCTGTTCGTTGCGCATGCTGACGCCGGTTGGGATGAAGGCGTGCGCAAAGTCGTTATTGCACGCTTGGACGCGCCGTTATATGGCGTCTTGTTGGCGTGGCTCGTCGCACGCAACGGGTTTGCGTCGGCTGCCGCGCGCAACAGCACTGCTGTAGTCGGTGCGTTGATGCTTCTGACCGGGATCGCGATTCATCTGCTGCGTCCGATCGATACGGACTCGCAGTTTGTGCGCACTGCGCTATTCACCTGGGTCGATCTCGGCTGGGCCGCGTTGCTGCCGTGGGCGTGTGCGGGGCACTTTGCGCCACGTGTTGCCGGACTCTTGACGCTACTTGCCGCCAGCGCTTATCCGTTGCTGCTCAGCCACATGACCTTGCTGCGTGTCGCCGCCGTCGCCGGCTTGCCGTTGACGACGACCAGTCAATGGCACGGGATCGTTCTGCTCGGAGGTTACGTGATCGTCGCGCTCACAATTGGTCTTGGTATTTGCTTCGCGATCGATCGTCCGTTGCTGATCTGGCGTGCGCGCTTGCTTCCGACGCAGATGGAGCATCTCGCCCCATTCGCGAAACGGTGACACGCTGGCAAGCCAGAAGCCGTTGAGACTCTCACCGCTCGCGAGTCCGGTTGCCGGGTATTCGTTGCGCTTTGGCGCGTAGTAGGTACCGAACAAAATATCGTAGATGGGATAGAACGCGGCGAAATTCTTGTCGCGATGCTGCGATTCGATCGAGTGATGCAGGCGATGCAGATGCGGACCCGAAAATACCGGAGTGAATCGGCCAAATGTGATGCGCAGGTTGGAGTGGATGAAGAATCCCCACAGCATCAGCAAGGTGCCGATCCAGGAGATCGCAACCGGCTTCTGATCAAACAACAGGCCGATCGGCAGCAGGATCACGAACACGCGAATGGGTTCTTCCAGCCAGTGGTGGCGCGTGCCAGTGGTGACATTGAGCGATTCCTCGGTGTGATGCAGTTTGTGCTGCGACCACAGCGGCGAGAACGCATGTTGTGAGCGATGCCACCAGTAGTAGAAAAAATCGTAGATTGCAAGAAAAACGAGTGCCTGCAAAACCTGACCCCAGACCGAGTCGGAAAACGCGATCGGAATATGCAGGCCGTAACTCGCGATCAACGGTTTGGTGAGCGCGGACAGCGGCGGCAGTATCAGATTGGTCAGCAGCACGAAAATTGCCGCGTAACCGATATTGAAACCGACATTCGCCAGCGGTTGCGCGCGCTCGGCCGGCCGCAGCGCTTCAAGCATCAACCCACCGCAAAACACCAGCGCGACCAGCTTGAACTGGACCCAACTCGTAGCAAGCGCATCGGGAATGTAGTCAAACATGGGCGGTTTGGATGCATCGCATGGTCGCCAGTGTAGCTTGATCGACCCTCCGACTGCTGCCCAATTCAATTGGGTGAGTGAAGCCGGTCAGTCGCCGAACAGAAACGACGCGAGTCGCGTTCGTGGCCGGTCTCGATGGAGGTTCATGCTGCTGGCAACGTTCCGGCGCAGCCAAGCCCCTCAGCCGATGCGGTTATGGATGCCGAGGTCGTAGTCGGAGATTGCGAAACACAAATTCGCGGGTTCGATCCTGACCGGCACGACGCTCATGACCAGATCGGTGACAGTGCTCGCAGTCTGCATCAGCTCAAGCATCAGCATGCCGTTGGCGGCACCGAGAAAATCGTGAAAGAACATGCTGGCACCCTTGGCGTCGATGTCGAAACGGCCCACCGCCCAGGCAGCATGGCGCTTGATCTCCTCGGTGTGCAGAAGGTAGATGGCGATCTTCTGCAGAGAACCCGCGAACGGACGCAGGGCTTCCGCCAAATCGCGGTCGTCGACATCGCGTGGATCGACTCGGGCCTCAAGCTTGAACAGCGGAATAGTGCGGCCGGGACTCTCGCGCCACAGACGCGATGTCCAGCTGACGAGGCGCGGCTTGAGCAGCAGCCGTTTGTCCTGAGAGGGCTCCTCCACACCGGCGTAGGATTCAAGGTGCATGCGATGCCTCAGGCCGGCGTGGTCGGCGTCAGAGCGGAAATGTCATCCCGCAACGTCGTCGTCGGATCCTTCATTGACACCCTCGAACAGGAAGGTTGACAGGTAGCGCTCGCCGGTATCGGGAAGCATGGCGAGAATGACTGAACCCTTGTCGGCCGACTTCGCGACTTCGAGCGCAGCAGCAAACGTCGCGCCTGAAGAGATACCGCAGAAAATGCCTTCCTTCTGCGCAAGATCGCGTGCGGTGTCACGCGCCACGACATCGTCGATCAATACGATTTGTTCAGCCACGTCGCGTTTCAGCACCTCCGGAATGAAATCCGGTGTCCAGCCCTGGATCTTGTGCGGCTTCCACTCGTTCCCGGAGAGCAAGCCAGCAACGGCCGGTTCGGCCGCAATAACCTTGACCTCGGGACGCGCGAGCTTGATGACTTCACCGGCCCCCGTCAGGGTGCCGCCGGTGCCCCAGCCAGTGACGAAGAAGTCGAGACGACGACCGGCGAAATCCTGAAGTATTTCCGGGCCGGTGGTATTGCGGTGCCAGGCAGGATTCGCCTCGTTCTCGAATTGGCGGGCGAGAAACGCGCCGTGTTTGTCGGCGAACTCTTGCGCACGTTTGACCATGCCGCTACCGCGTTCGGCGGCCGGGGTCAGGATGACCTTGCCGCCATAGGCGCGGATCAACTTGCGGCGTTCGATCGAGAAGGTTTCCGCCATGAAAGCAACGAACGGATACCCGCGTGCTGCGCAAACCATCGCGAGCGCGACGCCGGTGTTGCCGGATGTTGCCTCGACAACGGTCTGCCCTGGCTTGATCGTCCCCCGCGCTTCGGCATCCAGGATGATCGCGACGGCGAGGCGATCCTTGACCGAGCCGCCGGGATTGAATGCCTCAACCTTGACGTACATCTCGACGCCCATCGGTGCCAGACGATTGATCCGCACGATCGGAGTGCGACCGATGGTTTCGAGAATATTGGCGTACATGGAGCGCATCCGTTGGCGGTTGTCAGCTGTCCTAGCATACGCGGCTGTTTGTCACGCGCAAGACGCGCGAATCAAAGTTTGCCGAGTGACGCGATCAGCTCTCGTCAGCAACCGCAGCGTAGGTCTTGTCACCCTTCTTGCGGGCCTGGGCGATATGGCTGCCATGGACGAGGAAATAGACGTTCTCGGCAATATTGGTTGCATGGTCGCCGATCCGCTCGATGTTCTTGGCGATGAACAGCAAATGCGTGCACGCAGTGATATTGCGCGGATCTTCCATCATGTAGGTCAGCACTTCGCGGAACAGGCCGGTGTACATGTCGTCGAGTTCTTCGTCTTGCGCCCAGGCGATCAGGGCTCGATCGGCATCGGTGTCGCGATACGCTGCGAGCACTTCGCGCACCAGTTCCGTCGCCGCTTCGGCCAGTCGCGGCAAAGCATGAACCGGTTGAACCTGCGCGCTCGCATTGAGCACGATCGCGCGCTTGGCCACGTTGGCTGCGTAATCGCCGATGCGTTCGATGTCCGAGGCGATGCGCAGGGCAGCCATGACTTCGCGCAGATCGCGGGCCATCGGCGCCCGCATGATGAGCAGGCGAATCACATCATGGCTGATCTCATGCTCCAGCGCATCGATGGCGGCATCGCCATGCACCGCAGTCGTTGCAAGGTCGCTGTCGCGTTCGACAATCGCTTCGATCGCGGTTCCGAGTCCGGCAAGGGCCAGTTCGCCCATGTGCTGGATTTCGCCAGTCAGGCGGCGCAATTCCTCGTCGTAGCTCTTTACGATATGGTCGGAGGTCGGTGCATTCATTGGTTATTTCCGGGCGATGAGGGTGGCGGCTGCGTCATTTCGGGTATTCGTATGTCAACCAAAGCGACCGGTGATGTAATCCTCGGTCTGCTGCTTCACCGGCTTGGTGAACAATTGTTCGGTTACACCGAACTCGATCAATTCTCCGAGATACATGAACGCAGTGAAATCGGAGACACGTGCGGCCTGCTGCATATTGTGGGTCACGATTGCAATCGTGAACTGCGATTTCAGTTCGGCCACCAATTGCTCGATCTTGCCGGTCGCGATCGGATCGAGCGCTGAGGTCGGTTCGTCGAGCAGGATCACTTCAGGCTTGAGGGCAACGGCACGCGCAATGCACAAACGCTGCTGCTGACCACCGGACAGGCCCAACGCGCTTTGTTTGAGCTTGTCCTTTACCTCGTCCCAGAGCGCGCCCTGGCGCAGGGCTGCCTCTACGCGCGCATCCATCTCGGCGCGCGAAAGTTTTTCGTAGTGGCGAATCGCGTAGGCGACATTCTCGTAGATCGACATCGGAAACGGTACCGGCTTCTGGAACACCATGCCGACCTTGCTGCGCAGACGGTTGAGTGGGAATTTCGGATCGAGGATATTTTCGCCATCGAGCAGCACTTCGCCGCTTGCGACCTGCTTTGGGTAGATCGCGTAGATGCGATTAAAAATGCGCAGCAGGGTCGACTTGCCGCAACCGGACGGACCGATAAGAGCGGTTACGCGCTTCTCGGCGATATCGAGATTGACGTTGCGCAGCGCCTTGAATCCGCCGTATTCGAATTCGAGACCGCGCGCGGACATTTTTGGATTCACACGTGTCTCCATCGGAATTCCTGCGATGCCGACCTTCGGGGCGGCCATGTTGATGTTGAGGTCAGTCATGTTGCCATCTTCAGTGAGCACAATTCACTCGGTGCTGGTCTTGTTGCGAAGCAGGATTGCACGTGCCGCCAGGCTGAGCAGCAGCACAAAAGCAGTCAACACCAGCGCGCCTGCCCAGGCGAGGGTTTGCCAGCTCTCATAGGGGCTGGCGGTGTACTGGTTCATCACGACCGGAACGCTGGCCATCGCCCGTGTCAGGTCGAAACTGAAATACTGGTTACCAAACGAGGTAAACAGAAGCGGTGCGGTTTCGCCGCTGATTCGCGCCAGCGCGAGAAGAATGCCGGTCACGATACCGGCCGACGCGCCGCGATACAGAATCTGCACGATGACTTTCCATTGCGGTACGCCCAGCGACAATGCCGCTTCGCGCATTTGCGCGGGAACCAGGCGCAGCATCTCGTCGGTTGTGCGCACGACTACCGGCAGCACGATGAACGCAAGCGCGATCGCGCCGGCAATAGCAGAGAAGCCGCCACCCATCTGCGCAACGACAAGGGTATAGACGAACAGGCCAAGCACGATCGATGGTGCCGACAGCAGAATGTCGTTGACGAAGCGTATGACTGTGCCGATCTTGCGCGCACCGGCATATTCGGCAAGCCAGGTTCCCGCCGCGATTCCGAGCGGAGTACCGATCAGGATCGCGACGGCGCACATCACGGCGCTACCGAAGAATGCGTTCGCTAGTCCGCCTTCTGCAAGCGGTGGCGGCGTGCTTTGCGTGAACAGCGCGATATTGATGCCCCCGATGCCCTTGCTGATCGTCGTCCACAGAATCCAGGCCAGAAAAAACAGGCCGAACGCTGCGGTCAGATACGAAAAGACCAAGGCGACCCGGTTGCTGAACGCGCGGCGGCGATAGAGTTTGTCGGCGACCGTGATTGAGGATGTTGTAACGGTCGAGACGGACGAAGCGCTCATGTCGTTCCCTCACGGCGCGCCATCTGCATGAGCATCAAGCGAGCCGCCGCAAGTACCACGAATGTGACGATGAATAGGACGAATCCAAGCAACAGTAAAGCCGAGCGATAGGTATCAGTCGCCTCGGCAAAATCATTGGCGATCAAGGCCGCAATCGTGGTTCCGGGTTCCAGCAGAGATACTGAAAAGCGCACGGTATTGCCGATCACATAGGCCACCGCCATGGTTTCGCCCAGAGCACGCCCGAGGCCGAGAAAGACCCCGCCGACGACGGCGGAACGCGTGTACGGCAGCACGACGTCCCAGACTACCTCCCAGCGCGTCGAACCGAGCGCATAGGCCGATTCCTTGAGGCGTGATGGCACGGTCAGGAACACATCGCGCATGACGGCCGAAATGAACGGGATCACCATGATCGACAGCACCAGACCGGCAGTGAGCATGCCGATACCGAGCGGCGGACCCTGAAACAAGGGCCCGATGATCGGCAATGTCCCGATGTGATCGTTGAGCCAAGGCGTGACGTGCTCCGTCATCATCGGCACCAGCACGAACAGCCCCCACATGCCATAGATGATTGACGGAATGCCCGCGAGAAGTTCGATGGCGGTTCCGACCGGGCGTCGCAACCACGGTGGGGCGACTTCGGTTAAATACAATGCGATGCCGAAGCTGACCGGGACGGCAATAATCATCGCGATAATCGCGGTGACCAGAGTGCCGTAGATCGGCACCAGCGCGCCGTAGTGATTCTCGACCGGATTCCAGTCACTGGAAAAAAAGAAACCCCAACCTTCTTGTGCCAGTACCGTGCGGCCGCCCCACAACATCGACAACGCGGCGCCCGCGAGGGCTATCAGGACCAGGAATGCGGTTATGGCGAGGACATAGCTGAAGCCACGATCCTGCATCTCGTCGCGACGCGATCGGGTGTCGGGCAGGGCAGAGCGGGCTGCAATCGTTGTCATCGTCGTGGCAGTGGCCGAAAGTTTTCAGCGCGCCGGACAGCGCAAATGCGGGTCCGCAAGTGCCAGCGTCGCGCCATCGAATTAGAAATTCCCCAAGAAAACGAAATTCCCGTCGCCATGGAACTTAGGATTCCTGGCGACGGGAAGAGCGTTACTGATTACTTGATCTTTGCTGCCCAGTAGGCTTCGATCTGCGCTACCAATTCGTCCGGCAGCGGCACATAGTCGAGCGAGGACGCCTGCGCCTTGCCGTTGGCATAGCCCCACTTGAAGAAATCGCGCGCGGCTTGCGAACGAGTCGCATCCTTTGGCTGTGCGTGCATCATCGCGAACACCGTGGCACTGATCGGCCACGCGTCATCGCCTGGAGCATTGGTGATGACGAGACTGAAATCGGTCGCATTTTTCCAGTCGGCACTCGCGGCCGCAGCAGCAAATGTCGCGGCGCTGGGCTGGATGAACTTGCCGGTCGAGTTCTGCATTTGCGTGAACGACATCTTGTTCTGGAGCGCGTACGACAGCTCGACGTAGCCGATCGCATTGGTGACCTGCTTCACATAGGCTGCAACGCCTTCGTTGCCCTTGCCGCCGAGGCCGACAGGCCATTGCACCGAGGTGCCTTCACCGACCTTTTCCTTCCATGCCGGGCTGACCTTGGACAGGAAGTTCACGAAGTTGAACGTGGTGCCCGAACCGTCCGACCGATGCACAATCGTGATCTTCGAATCGGGCAGGGTGACGCCTTCATTCATCGCAGCGATCGCAGGATCGCTCCACTTGGTGACCTTGCCGAGGAAGATGTCGGCCAACAACGGACCGCTGAATTTGAGCTTTCCGGCTTCGATACCCTTGATGTTGACGACCGGCACGACGCCGCCGATGACGATCGGGAATTGAACGAGACCGGCCGCATTCAATTCATCGGGCGGAAGCGGCTTGTCGGACGCACCGAAATCGACCGTGCCACCCTTGATCTGGGCGATACCGCCTGCCGAACCGATCGATTGGTAATTCACTTCGTTGCCGGTCGCGGCCTTGTAGTCCGCCGACCACTTCGACATCAACGGGAAAACAAACGACGAACCGGCGCCGGTTACTTCCGAGGCCTGTGCGGCCTGGCCGGCAAACGCAGTGGCGATGGCGAGTACTGCCGCACTCAATTTGATCGAGATAGTCACGCGGGCATCTCCTTGGGGATTGAAACAAGCGGATGGGATACCGCCAGTGTCGCCGTCCAAGGTTGCAGAACGATGTGCGTAATATTTCAATCGTGTTACAGCAGCAGTGGCGATGTCATGGAAAGCCGCCGGTAACTCGCGGTGCAACGTAGGTGACACGCAGGCCGGATGGCTCCGGCATACGCTCGGGGTCAGGGGCCGTCGAAGCCGTTGCTGAATATCTGATCGCCGACCACAGTACTTTGCTTCGCTGCGCTCGGCACGCCATTAACCCAGACGCGAACGAGCACTGGACCGAGCGGGAAGCCAGCGAGCGCCGTGGCGCTGCCGGTGAACATCGTGTCGGTCATGTTGACCGCCTCGTCGTTCGGGATGAAACGCATCTGCTCGTTGTCAATGCGCTGCACCTGAAACACCGGCGCATTGGTCGCTGAATTGTTGGTCGCGCCTCCGCTCGCTTCCAAGCGCGGCATGAACCCTGTGGTCAGCGTCGCACCGTTCGCATCGCTGCTGCTACCGCCGCTGGCTGCGGCGAGCGCGCTGGTTTGCAGCAGGGTGCTACTAACAGCGCTCAAGATCGGCTGGCGGGTCGGATCAGGGGCAAGGCCGGGATTGAAGAGTTCAGCCGACGTAAGAAATCCGCTGCTGCCAGCACCACCTACAATGAGCGGCAGACCTGAAGACAACAGCGTGGCGGTGTGTACGTTGCGTGCTGTCGCAAGTGAAGCGCCGGGTCGCCAAGTGTTGCTGGCTGGATCGTATATTTCCGTCGAAGCGAAGACGGTTGTTGTGCTGGCGTCGTAACCGCCGGTAATCAGCACATTGCCCGAGGGCAGCAGAGTCGCAGAATGACTATAACGCGCGTTCACGAGCGTACTTGCAGAACTCCAAGCATTGCTGCTCGGCTCATAGATTTCGACGGACCCGAGAGCTCCCCCGACGCCGTCGTTGGAACCACCAGCAACTAGCACCTTACCTGTCTCTAGAAGGGTCGCCGTGTGGCCGGAGCGTGCGGTAGCAAGGTGACCGGCTGCCGACCAGCTGTTGCTGTCCGGGTCGTAGATCTCAGTTGAATCCAATGTATTGAGTTGGTCATCGTGACCGCCAATCACGAGCACTTTGCCCGTTTGCAACAGGATTGCTTTGTGATCGCCGCGCCCAGTCGCGAGTGGGGCGGCTGCGCCCCAAGTGTTGCTAGTCGGGTCATATATTTCGGCCAATGCGAGAGCGCCGTTGCCGTAGCCCCCGACGACCAAGATTTTACCCGTTGGCAGCAAAGTCGCCGTGTGCAAGTAGTGCGGGGCTGAGAGTGGTGCGGCTGCCGTCCAATTGTTGTTAGTGGGGTCGTAGAGCGCTGCGGAGGCGAGACTACCGCTATTGCTCCTGCCGCCGACCACGAGCACCTTGCCTGAGGGCATCAAGGTCGCAGTATGGCGGTAACGCGCAGTCGCGAGCGGGGCAGCCGCAGCCCAAGCATTGGTGGCCGGATCGTAAAGCTCAACCGAATTGATTGCGACGCCGACATAACCCCCAACCACAAGTACCTTGCCCGAAGGCAGTAAGGTCGCCGTGTGATCGTCGCGCGCGGTCGCGAGCGAGGCAACGGCGCTTTTCGTAGTGGTACTTGGGTCGTAGAGCTCAGCCGAGGCGAGAGCCCCGCTTGTGCCGATACCGCCAACGACCAACGGACGCCCAGAAGGAAGCAGGGTCGAAGTGTGAAATTTGCGCGCAGTCGTGAGCGAGACGGCTGTGGTCCAGGCATTGGTGGTTGGATCATATAGTTCGGTCGAGGCCAGATATCCGCCATTTCCCTGACCTCCCGTCACCAGAAGCTTGCCCGAGGGTAACAACGTCGCGGTTTGGATTGCCCGATAATTCACGAGTGAATTCGCGGAGGTCCAAGTATTGTTGGTCGGATTGTAGAGCTCGGCTGCGGCGGGAGTTTGGTCGCCCACTACCAAGACCTTACCCGAGCTCAGGAGAGTCGCGGTATGAAGGGCTCGCGCATGCGCGAGCGAGGCTGCTGAGGTCCAGGTGTTGCTGGTTGGATCGTAAAGTTCGCATGAGGCGAGGACTCCGCCGTTGATGCCAGCGACGATCAGTACCTTGCCGGACGGCAGCAGCGTCGCTGTATGGTCCTCGCGCGCGACCGCTAGAGGCGCGGCTGCGGCCCATGTGTCGGTGGCAGGGTCATAAAGCTCGGCCGAGGCAAGATATGGACCGTTGGCGCCGCCAGCCACAAGCACCTTACCTGAAGGCAGCAGAGTTGCGGTATGTAGATAGCGTGCGTTCGTGAGCGAAGCGCCCGCAGTCCATGTGTCGCTGGCGGGATCGTAAATCTCGGTCGACGCGAGAGCAACGCCATTGTAGCCGCCGACCACCAACACCTTGCCGGACGGCAACAGGGTCGCGGTATGTTGCGAGCGCGCGGTCGCAAGCGAGGCGGCTGCGTTCCAGGTGTTGTTGAGGGGATCATAGAGCTCGACCGAAGCGAGATATGCATTGTTTCCTTCGCCGCCGACCACGAAAACCCTGCCAGAGGGCAGCAGGGTTGCAGTGTGGAGATAGCGCGCGTTTGCCATCGGCGCAGTAGTGATGAAGCTGTCCGCCCGCGCGGTCGTGGCAAGCAGTCCGAGTGCCAGCAGCAGAATGCGAATCAGTCGATCGAAGCATTCCAAAAAAAAAACGAATCACTATGCATAACCAACTCCTCCAGATTGAGCGAAGCCATCTCCCCTGTGCTCTTGCTTCTTACTCGTATGCGCACACACCATACGCGCCGAAAATGAATACAACCCGACGCGGGGTCGCTGGAATTTGTGCGGCAACTGGTGCACGTTTGATTACGTAGCTCCGACCTGAACAAGTCGGGCTCTCGTTGTTAGCAAGGGTCAATCCCCGCTGATGAAATCAGGCCCCTTGCCGGTGGTTTTTTCGTAGACGCCCTTGCCGGCGCGACGATACTGGGTGAAACCATGCTTGGCGACGTGGCTTTCCTTGAGTCGGTGAGCCTCGCCGGAAACCACTTGCGGTGCGCTGAGAACGCGCCTGACTTCCGCACCGCACTCGGGACATGCGATCAACGGTGGATCGGAAAGTTTCTGCAAAATTTCTATGCCTTCACGGCATACATCGCAGCCGGGGTGTTCACTTGCGTAGCGATAGATCGGCATAAACTGGCCTCACGATTCCGTGGATGCCGGCTCCAACGCCGAAGCCGGCATCGTATCGATCGGCGAAGTGTCGCGCGGTTCACGTCCGAGCCATGCATCCTCCATCACTTTCCAGCGATTGACGATGCCGCAGAACAGTTCCGCCGTGCGCTCGGTGTCGTAGACGGCTGAATGCGCTTCGTTCGAGTCCCAGTTCAGGCCGGCCGCACTGAGCGCGCGGCTGAGCACGGTCTGGCCGTAGGCAAGTCCGCCCAGGGTTGCGGTATCGAAACTACTGAATGGATGAAACGGACTGCGCTTGTGCGCGGTGCGCCGAATCGCCGCATTGAGAAATGCGAGATCGAACGCGGAATTGTGTCCGACCAGGATCGCGCGCTGGCATTCGGCATCGTGCATCGCCTTGCGCACAGGCACGAAGACATGATCGAGCGCCTCGCGCTCGGCGCGGGCGGCGCGAAACGGGTGATAGGGATCGATGCCGGTGATTTCGAGCGCACGCGGTTCGAGATTCGCTCCTGCGAACGGAATCACATGACTCGATATCGCCGGTAGCGGATGCAGCAAACCGCTATCGTCCATGGTGATAATGACGACGGCGATCTCCAACAGCGCATCGCGCTCGGAATCGAAGCCGCCGGTTTCGACATCGACGACGACCGGAAGGAAACCACGAAAGCGCTCGGCGATGCGAGCAACGGCAGGGTGAGAAGGCATGCCTCAAGGATAGCCGATCGTGCTCGTCGTCATTGTGCGAAACATGGCGCCCGCTGAACGGATTGCACCAGGTGTGCGATGCCTACGGCGCAAATCGCGCGTTAGCAACGGGTGATTGTTGCAGCCGTGCTGCATCCGCAGGGTTGTCACGAGCGTGTTACGAGACTGCAACAGTGGCGTAACAATCGCTGCCTATGCTGCGCCCCATCCGCCGCTAACGAGACCATAACAATGATGCGTCACACTCCGAAATTGCTTGCTGTCGCCATCACAGCTACGTTTGCCACAGCGTTCGCCGATCAGGCACGTGCCGATATCGCGATCGATCAGATCGGCGATTACGAGGTCAGTCTCGAAGGCTTGATGCAGGCCGATGGGAACTGGTTCAACAATGATGTCGCCGACCTCAATGGTGCCGGCCTCGTCAACGGCAAGGACACCGAGTTCGAGATGCGCCGCTCGGAAGTCGTACTCAAAGGCAAGGGCACGGATTTCGACTGGGTGCTCGGATACGACGGCAAGGCCAACAAGTGGCTCGATGTCAATTTGAAGTGGAAGCTGGGTTCAAGCTATCTGCAAGCCGGCCAATTCAAGCAGCCGAACAGCATGGAAGAGTTGAGCAGCACGAAGAACAACGACTTCATTGCCAAGTCGATGATCACGAATACCTATGGCATCTCGCGCCGTCTTGGTGTGCAGTACGGCGGTGGCGCCAAGGATTGGGGATACACGGTGAGCTATTTCAGTCGCGAACTGACCCGCAATCTGGCCCATGGTCAGGGCTTCGGTGGGCGGTTTTACTACTCACCGATCAATTCGTCTGGAAATGTTCTGCATTTCGGCATTTCCGCTGTCGACTATGACACCAGCAACGACACCCAACGCTTCAACTCGCGTCCGGATGCCGATCTGGCAACCGTGCGGCTGATCGACACCGGCAGCGTGCTCAATGCCGACCGCAATCGCACGATCGGGCTGGAAGGCATGTGGATAACGGGTCCGTTCAAGGTGCAGGGCGAATACATGCAAACGAACACGTCGCGCGTGAATTCGTCGTTCGGGCCAAGTTTCTCTGGCGATGGCTGGTACGTGTCGGGCGTGTGGAATCTGACCGGCGAAACCTGGGGCTACAAGGGCGGCGTGCCGACAACGCCGTTGCCGAATGAGCCGGCATCGGGCATGTGGCAGCTCGCATTGCGTTACGACAAGATGGATCTCAACGACTTTCCGGTACTCGGCGGCGAAGAACACAACCTCACTGCGGGCGTGAACTGGTACTGGCGATCGAATTTCAAGATATCGGCCAACTACGTCAAGGTCAATAGCGATCGTCGCGGCATCAGCGACAACCCGGATATCTTCGAGACGCGCCTGCAATTCTTCTGGTAAGACACTCGGAGTTCAGTCGCGCGAAAACCTCTCTCCAACGACGACTTGCGTCCTGGGTCAGTCGTATTGCCAACGGTGCGCTCTGCGCACCGTTTTTTTTGAGCCACGGAAAAAACAGCTTTAGCCGACAGTCTTTCCGCGATATGCGCACAAGTCGCGAATGACGCAGTTCAGGCAATCCGGTTTGCGCGCCTTGCAAACATAGCGTCCATGCAGGATCAACCAGTGATGCGCGTCGGCCTTGAATTCGTCGGGCACGACTTTCATCAGTTTGTCCTCTACTACACGCACAGTCTTGCCGGGTGCAAGGCCGGTGCGATTGGCAACGCGGAAGATATGCGTGTCGACTGCAATCGTTGGTTCGCCGAATGCAGTATTGAGAATCACATTGGCCGTCTTGCGGCCAACGCCGGGCAGGGCTTCGAGTTCCGCGCGCGCTTGCGGCACCTCACCATCGTGTTGCTCAAGCAGAATCCGGCATGTCGCAATGACGTTCTTCGCTTTCGCGTTGAACAGTCCGATCGTGCTGATGTAGCGCTTCAACTCGTCCTCGCCAAGATCGAAAATCGCCTGCGGCGTGTTGGCGACCGGATACAACCGCCGCGTCGCCTTGTTGACGCCGACATCGGTCGCCTGCGCAGACAGGATCACCGAGATCAGCAACTCGAACGGTGAGGCGTGATCGAGCTCGGTAGTCGGTTTCGGATTCATCTCGCGCAGGCGACGAAACAGCTCGATGACTTTCTCGCGCTTCATGGTTTCGACGGGTGCTGCGACTCGCTGCCGGTGTTTTTCCGTCGCGCCTTGCCGCGCGCGACTGCGGCAAGTACGGCTTCGCGACTGATGGGACTGCCGTGCATCGATATGGGCGATGCAGCGGAGTTCGTAGACTGTTGTTCGTGAGCCGGCGGCTTCACTACGGGTCTGCTTCCCGAGTCCGTCGCGATCGGTTCGATACGGCTGGCGCGTTTGGTCTCGCGTAACGAGCGTTCGCTATCGAGCCGCGAATTGCGCGCCTCGTAACGACTTCGCGCGAGCGTCGCGCGACGCAAAACTTCGGCGCGCCGCAACGGAATACTCGCCGTTGCGATCAGCTCGATGCAATCGACCGGACATGGCGCGATGCACAACTCGCAACCGGTGCATTCCGCCTCGATGATCGTATGCATGCGCTTGCCGGCACCAACAATCGCATCGACCGGACAGGCTTGAATGCATATCGTGCAACCAATGCAGTCGTCCTCGACGATCCGCGCTACGAGTGGTGGCCGTTCCTCACCGAAAATCGGATTGAGAGGTTTCGGCGCGCGCCCTAGCAAAGTTGCCAGCGCCGCGATTCCATCGTCGCCACCCGGAGGACACTGATCGATATCGGCATCGCCACGCACGATTGCCTCGGCATAGGGACGACAGGCCAGATAACCGCAACGCGTGCATTGGGTCTGCGGCAATAGCGCGTCGATGCGGTCTGTAAGAGTCATCGGCAAGGCAAGACCGGTCACGAAAGGTGCGATCGCGATGCAGCGGATCAGCGCACGGTTGCGCCCGGAACGGCGCCCGCATCCACGTCGAGCAACTTAAGATCATCACCGCCTTCTCCTGCCGAAAGGATCATGCCTTCCGACATGCCGAAGCGCATCTTTCGTGGGGCGAGATTGGCGATGAAGACGACGTTGCGGCCGACGAGTTTTTCCGGTTCGCCGTAGGCGGCGCGGATGCCTGAAAAAATCTGCCGCTCGCCGAGTTCGCCAGCATCGAGTTGGAAACGCAGCAACTTGTCCGAGCCGTCGACGAGCTCGCAGGCGAGCACCTTGCCGATACGCAGATCGAGCTTGGCGAAATCGTCGATCGAGATGGTTGTTGCCTTGTGCTCAGGCGAGCTCGTTGAAGCGATGCCTGGTGTTGGCGTCGCTTGATTGGCAGCAGCTGGCGGCGTGCTCGTCGCAAACGCTTTCGTATCGGCTGATGCGGCGGGTGCGAGCGATTCTTTCGAGGCTTCAATCATGGCAGAAATGTTATGGGGGTTAATACGAGTCAGTATTGCTTCATAGGGTGAGATGAGTTGCCCGAGTCGTGGGTTCTTAACATCATCGAAGTGAATAAACGTTTCACCAAGAAATTCCTCTGCGAGACGCACGGTACGCGGCAAAACAGGTTTGAGGTAACAGGTCATCAACCGGAAAAGGTTAATCGCAAGGGTGCAGACGTCATGAAGCTCTGATCGCCGAGATTCGTCTTTCGCCAAGTTCCAGGGAGATCTTGCTGCGACGAAGATATTGGCCTCCTCAGCGACATCCATGATCCTGCGCATCACGTGTCCGAAGTACCGTGATTGGTACCCGCGTTGACTCACGCGATCTGGATTGCACAATTCCTGATAATCGAGGTCGTGTCGCCTTGCTCGATATATACCCTGCGATTCTTCACTGAGATGAGCAGCTAAACGACCACCAAAGAAATTGTGCAAAAAGCCCGCCGTGCGGCTCGCGAGATTCACCCATTTACCGATAAGGTGCGAGTTGATTCGATCCTCAAATGCCTTAAAGTCAAGATTGATGTCGGCAAGCGTTGGATCGAGCTGGTAAGCGAAGTAATAACGCAGGTAGTCTGGTTCGAGATGGTCGAGGTAGGTGCGAGCGTTGATGAAGGTGCCGCGCGATTTCGACATCTTGGCGCCATCGACGGTCAGGAATCCGTGCACATTGACCGCGCTCGGGGTA